>JAEEPZ010000172.1 GCA_016285055.1 Prevotella sp. | reverse complement strand
ATCGGCGCCTCCAGCCGCGACATCCGCGCCACAGCCGCCCTCGCCCTGAAGGAGTACACCGAGAAGACCTCGCAGGCCCTCGCCCCGCAACAGAAGCTCAACCTCCTCCATCAATAATTCAAATCCCCGCTCTGAATTCCGAGCGGGGGTATCTTTGCACTAAATATTATTATAAACCGCTAACAATTATGAAAAGAAATTGTCTATTACTTATCACCCTGTGGGTATGCCTCGTTACTAATGCAGGCATCATCTCGAAACAATCTGCCCTGAAGGAAGCCCAGAGTTTCAGGGGAGGCAAGTCGTTTGTATCAATGGAGAACGTAGACAAGAAAGGCTACTATATCTTCAACACTGCCGACAACCAGGGCTTTGTGATAGTTGGCGGCGACGATGATAATCCGGAGATATTAGGATGGTCGGACCAAGGAAGCATAGACGTGGCCCACATGCCCGACGGTCTGAAGTGGCTATTGAGCTGCTACGAACAAACAGCCAGGTCGTACAAGGTGCTGAAGGTCGGCAGGAGGCGTGTGGCGCGCGCCCCGCGAGAGGCTGTAGAGCCCCTACTGCAGACACGATGGAGCCAGTGGACACCGTACAACAACATGTGTCCTGAGATTAATGGCCAGAAGTGTCTCACAGGCTGCGTGGCTACAGCACTGGCACAGGTGATAAACTATACGAGGTGGCCTGAAGGTCCTACGTCGACCATTAGCCAGCTGATAACCAGGACTCATCAGCTGCGTCTGCCTGCACTGGAGCCTACCACCTTCAACTGGGACAATATGACCACCGAAGACATAGCGCGGCTGATGCTCTACTGCGGTCAGGCCGTCAACATGGACTACGGCGTGGAGGCATCTGGTGCCATCCCTGAGGAAGAGGTGTCGGCCCTGAAGCATGTGTTCGGCTATAGCCGCGATGCACGCTTCGTCTACAGCCGCGACTATTCGTCGGCCAATTGGGAGCAACTGCTCTACGATGAACTGAAGGCCGGACGTCCCATCATCTATAACGGCTATACGAAAAACAATGAAGGCCACACATTCGTGGTGCACGGCTACGAGGACGGGCGTTTCTACGTCAACTGGGGCTGGGGCGGCAATGGCGACGGCTATTTCACGCTGACGAATCTGGACGCTGGCGATGTTGTCTACAGTCAGGGGCACTGTGCCACCATCGGCATACACTCGTCGGAGAACGACCCCGTGGAGGTGGCCAAGGCAGAGGTGAACTATCTCAGCCAGCTTGACAGCCGATACTACACATATAACAACGAGGGCATCTGCTATCTCTGGACTGGCGGTAACGTAAAAAGAATCGACCCAAACCTGTCGAAGCTACAGATAGGCATAGGCCTCTACGACATCAACGACCAATTGCTGAAGGTGCTCTGGCAGGAAGAGTGTGAGTTCCAGCAAGAGGGAACGTACTGGTTCGGTGCCAATTTCCAAATAGAGCAAAGCCTTGACCCCGGCACCTACCGCATCATACCCATCAGCCGTGCCAATGACTCGGAGGAGTGGGAGCCCGACCGGGGCGCTACGGAATACTACTTGGAACTCACCGTCCTGGAAAACAAGTTCCTCAAGCTTCGCTGCTTCCCGTTGTCGGATGAAGAGCGGAACACGGTGGACCTGGGCGTGAAGACTATCGACGGCATCACCTACGACCTCTATGCCGTCAACGGCAACAACCGTGCCCTGGTGCTACCTCCTGAAAACGATAGATATAAGGGCAACGTCCGTCTGCCCGATACCGTTGAGTACGAGGGACGAAGCTACAAGCTCTACAAGGCCATCGATGCTGCCTTCAGCATGAATCCCGACCTCACCTCGCTCTCCACCTCCATGTACATCGCACCGTATGTATCAGGCAGCAACGACCTGACCCAGTTAGAGCTGCGAGAGGGCGTCACCAGACAGGAAAGCTATATTTCGGTCCCCAAGATGAAGAGCATAGAGTTCCCAGCTTCGCTGACCTATATCTGCAATGGTGGAGTTGCCTACTGTTCTGAGCTGACCACCATCCGTTTCAAAAATCCCCGTTCCTTCACCATGAGCAGCTATCCCCAATGGAAAAACGAATCCATGCCCGCTCTGCGCGATGTCTACTTCCTGATCGACGAGCCGCCATTCTTCAGTTGGACGGACGGAGAATTCCTTACCAACCCGAATGTGACCATCCACATTCCCAAGGGTTCCCTGAACAACTGGAAGAACTCTGAATGGAAGGACTGGAAGTTCGTGGAAGACCAGGAGCCGGTCTTCACCGGCATTGAGTGGGGCTACAACACCCATGATCTTATGGACGGCTACTCAATACCTTCTGAAATGGGCGAGAACTATGGTGAGTATGCCATCCGTATGACTACCGAGATGTTGACACCGATGAAAGGCAATACCATCAGCAGCATCAAGTTCAATACCTGCTATCAGGGCTATGATTATATGTTCATCACCACTCCGGGCAAGGACTACCTCATGAAGCAACCCCTGAACATCAACAATATGAACTGGGACTGGAACACCGTCAACCTGGACGAGCCCTTCACCATCACCGGTGAGGAGTTGTTCATCGGTCTGGGGCGCTACGGCAACATCTCCACCGGTTTCTCTACGACCGACACGCCCTCGCCCGACGGTTTCTATATCCGTGCCATGGGGTCAGGCGACGGACTGAACCCCATCTACTATGAGAAGTTCGTCAACATGACCAGTGAATACCCTGTTAACCTACCACTGCGCATCATCATCACTGGCAACAATTTCCCCACCGACATTCAGCTGAGCAACCCACAGGTGCTCACCTCGGAGAATCCGATAAAATTCACAGCCAAGGTGACCAATCGCACTTCGAAGGTAATCCAGAAGTACACTGTCAAATGGACGATTGACGGCAAGACTGAGAAAAGCAGCACTATCAAGACCCAGCTGGCAGGCGGAAAGTCAGAAACCATCACCATTGAACTGCCTACTATCAAAGGCAAGAACCACACGATGGAATACAGCGTGACCGATGTTGACGGGGAGGCCGATGCCGTGCCGTCGAATAGCGCCGGCACCTTCAGCTTCCAGCTGCCCGCCACCACCTTCTATCCCCGCGTCACCGTCATGGAAGAAGCCACGGGCACCTGGTGCGGCTATTGCGTCAGAGGTATTGAGACCATCGAACGGCTGAACAAAGAGTATCCCGACAACTTCATTGCCATTGGCATACACAACAACGACGAGATGGCCAACTGGCTGAACTACGAAGGCGTGGCCAATCGTTTCTCGTCCTATCCCAATAGCATCATCAACCGCCAGCAGATGTGCGACCCCGATTATCCTGCCATCCGTCAGATCGTGGAAGAGCAGAAGAACAGCGCCGAGGCCAAGATCAAGGCCAAAGCCCTCTTCATCAGGACTGATAGCTCAGCAGTCAAGGTGACCACAGAGACCACCTTCGGCTTCAGCGACGAGGGACACGGCGTCTACCGCATAGCCTACGTCGTGGTGGAAGACAAGGTAGGCCCGTACGGACAGAACAACTATTACGACAGCTATCAACTGGGACCTGATGACTATATGTACCGCTGGACACAACAGCCCGGCAAGGTGAAGATACTGTTCAACGATGTGGCACGTGCCATCTATAGCGATGCCGACGGACAAAAAGGCTCCTTACCTGTCATCATTGAGGAAGGCAAGACCTATGAGCACACCTACGGCTTCAACCTGCCCAAGAACATTCAGGATTGTAAGAACATTCGCATCGTCACCCTGCTCATCGATAACAACTCAGGCGAGATTCTGAATGCCGCACAGACCTCCGTCACCCTTGACACGAACATCGGATCCCAGACCTTCGCCCTCGCCTACCAGGGTGAGCAGCTGCCCGACTACGCCTCCGTCATCATCGAGGCCGACGAAAATGAGTACGGTGATATAGTGGCCGAGACCAACCCCACAGGCAACAGCAACAAGGGGCTGCTCGTCACCACCCTCGACGGCAGCAAACAGAAAGGTAAGGCCACCCTCGAGATACTCAGCAGCACCCTCCAGGCAGGACAGCTGCAGTGGTGCATGGGCGGCGAATGCGTACCCATGACCATCGGACAGCCATTGGAGAAGGCTTTCATTACCGATGAGAAAGGCAAGGCCCAAGTGATGTTCGACGTGGCACAGATCAAACAGTACGGAAGCCTTGAGGCTCGCCTCACCGTCACCATCGGAAGCGAGACCCACGAGACAACCATATCGGTCATTTACGAGGAACCCGTCATAGCAAAGACGAACCTGAGCTTCCACGAGACAGAACTGTACACTGGCAAGCGCTATACCTCTGCCGACTTCCCCGACATCAAGTCGGGCAGTTTCAAGATAGCCAAGAACGGCCGCACCATAACTCTCACCAACCTTGTCACCGACAGCGACATGCAGGAGGGCTGTCTCTTCGATTTATGGGACGATGCCACTGTCATCCTTGTGGGTGAGAACAACCTCTACACCCAAGGCCATGTGGTCATCACGCCGCGCAAGAGCTTAACAATTACCGGCGACGGCACACTCACCACGAAGAGTACGTGGTATGACTTCTGGGTACACGGTAACGACTTCACCATTGACAACACCACCATCACCTGCCTCGGCAGCACCGCTATCGGCAACAATATGATGCCTAGCGGTGACAACATCGTTGTCAAGAACTCTAGCTTCAAGGGGCATTACATCTCGCGTCTCTCCTCATTCATACTCATAGGCTGTGACTTCGACTCTCCCCAAAAGATTGTCCACAACGCCGATGATTTGAGTTTCACCCAGCTCAAGTACGAGGACGGAAGCTACGTGTATGACTTCTCCATCGTTCCCTCCGAAGGAAACTACCAGTACGTCGTCGTTCCCTCACCCATGGGTAAGATATACTTAGACACCGACAAGAGCCGCACCATCAACGTCACCTGCCAGAACAAGGGCACCGAGCCCGTGAAGAGCGTGACCTACGAGATGACCATCGACGATGTGCTGCAAGGTGCTATTTCCTACACCCTCCCCACACCTGTCAGCCGAATTGGCGGAACCTTTGAGCTGCCTGTCACGCTTACCGGCAGCCGACAGACTGGCATCAGACAGGCCGTCATCGATATTACCCACATCAACGGGCAACCCAATCAAGCACCGGAACATACAGCCTCCGGCACTCTTATCACCTCGTCGCCTGCACAGTCGCACAACGTAGTCGTGGAGGAGTTCACCGGCACCTGGTGCGGCTGGTGTACACGAGGCATCGTGGGTCTTGACATGCTCAACCGCCAGTTCGGCGACCGCGTCATCACCATTGCAGCCCATAGCGGCGACCCCATGGAGAGCGAAGACTACGGCTTCATCCTCGGCCTTACCACAAGCTACCCCAGCTGCGTCATTAACCGAGGTGCGCTTATCGATCCTTACTGGGGCAGTAGCGAATCACGTAAGCCCTTCGGCATAGCCGACGACATTGAACAGGAGTTCGCCAACCCCGTCATTGCATCCATCGAGGCTGAATCCGCATGGGCTGATGCCGCCATGACCACCATCCGCACCAAGACCAGTACCACCTTCGGCGTTGACGTTTCCCAATCATCCGCAGCCCTTTACCAGCTCGGCTTCATCCTCGTTGCCGACGGTCTCAAAGGCAAGGGCTCGGAATGGGCACAGGAAAACATCTACTCTGCCATGGGATCTGGCGACGCCAACCTCTTGCCTATTGAGAGCAAGCCAGGTAAGATCACCGACATGGAGTACAACCATGTGGGTATCGGTGCCTGGGGTGCACAGAAAGGCATCGAAGGCTCCCTCGCCGCCACCATCGTCAAGGGCAACCCCCAGCGCTACACCCACACCTGCAACGTGGCCGGCAACGCGCTCATCCAAGACAAGAGCCGTCTCACGATGGTAGCGCTCATCCTTGATGCCCAGACAGGAACCATCCTCAATGCAGCCAAATGCAAGGTTGCCGACTATGATCCGACAGGAATTAGCGATATGCTAAATGATAATGGAGAAATGAGAAATGACAAATGGTACACCCTCGACGGACGGAAGCTCGACGCAAAACCCACGAAGAAAGGTGTGTATATCATGAACGGGGGCAAGGTCGTGATTAAGTGAGGCAGTAAGTATGAAAGTAGTTTCAGAGTCTTCTACTATTGGGCAGCTTGGGTGCCGCTGTAGTTGATGCGGAGGGCGAAGGAACGCTGGAGGGCTTCCTTCACGTCGGCGATGACGCCCATGGGTGTGTGTTTGTCGGCTTTCAGGCTGACGGTGAGGCGTTCGGCATTCTCCTCGGAGAGCTTCTTGCGCTCGGCCTCGATGAGGGAAGCCAGATGGTCGAGGTCGGTAAGCTGGCTGTTCACCTGAAGCTGCGTCGCGCTGACATAGACATTGATGACGGCCGATTTTTGCTGCAGCTTCTGCACCTCGGTGCCTGCGGGTACCTCATAGCGCACACGGACATCGTCGTGGCGCATGTGGGTGACAATCATAAAGAAGAACAGCACGGTGAAGATGAGATCGGGCATCGACGCCAGATTGA
>JAEEPZ010000043.1 GCA_016285055.1 Prevotella sp. | reverse complement strand
GATATTGCACATGTAGTCATGCCCAACCATGTTCATTTCTTTTTCTTCAATGGTGGCACCTCAAGCATAACTGATGCCATAAGATGGTACAAAAGCATGTCTACGAACAAGTATATTCATGGCGTGAGAGAAAAGGGGTGGCCACGCTTTGACATGCGGCTGTGGCAGACCCGTTTCTACGATGCCATCATAAGGAATGAGGTGGCTTATAGTTATGTGGTGAATTATATCCTCAACAACCCCCTAAGGTGGGAGTACGACCGTCTGAATTTTGATGCAGATGTAAGCAAAGCTGACAATGTCAATGCTCAGTTGCGCCTGATGAACTGGTAGCTTCATCTTCCACCTGCCACTCCTCCACGGTTCCCGTCTGGCTGGAGAACGAGGCTCCGACGAGGAACTTCTGGCGCGGGTCAGTGTCGTAGCTGCGGGCGTAGCCGCGGCTGTGAATCTGCTGCAGGGCCTCAGCGGCGGTGCCATCGAGCTTGAACTCGAAGATGTAGACATACTGCGGGGTCTCAATGATGCAGTCGGCGCGGCCCTCGGAGAGCTGCTTCTCGGTGTAGACGGTGTAGCACGAGATGAGGCGCATGAGCAGGTAGAAGGTATAGTGGAAGTACAGCTCGCGGTCCTTCTGGTCCTTCTTCGGCCGCATGCTGTAGGGCGTATCTGCAAGGAAGCTGGTGAACAGGCGGCGCACCAGATTGAGGTCGGCGGCCTCTAAGGCCTGCACAACCTTCACCACCCATGACTTTGTGTCCTCCCTGGGTTGCACATAGTTGCTTGTCAGCAGCGTGGCAAGGCCCTCACGTACCTCCTGGTTGGGGAAGTCGAGCAGGTAGGTGTTGAAACGGCGGTCAACGGCCTTGATGGTGAGGTAGCCACTCTGGAAAATTATCGGCAGTGGCGTGGCCGCGCCGGCCTTGTAGTCGATGAAGGTCTGCTTGTCGAAATACTGTCCGGTGTATCGCATCACGTCCTCATTAGTGTTGGCCAGCAGGCGCATAAGGAGCGAGGGAGTGCCTGAGCTGAACCAGTAGCTGTCGAGGCTGTTGTTTGCAAAGGCGTTTAGAATGCTGAAGGGGTTGTAGATGTCGATGAGTCGGTCGCTGAAGTGATAGCCGTCGTATCTGTCCTTCAGCCATGCCTTCGCCTGCTCCATGGTGATGCCCTGGTTGTCGGCCAGCTCCTCTATGGATTCGGCAAACACCGTGTGCAGCTCTTCCTCGGTGATGCCCAGGAGTGTGTCGTAGCGGCTACTATATGATATGTCATCGGGCTGATTGAATCCGCTGAACATCGACACTTGAGAGAACTTGGTGATGCCCGTGAGCAGCACGAAGCGCAGGTGCTCGTCGGCGGCCTTGAACACGGAGAAGAAGTCCTTCAGGAAGTCGCGGTTCTGCTGCAACTGCTTCTCGTCGTCAGGATTGCCCGTCTCAAGGAGGTCGAGCAGCGGCTTGTCGTATTCGTCGATGAGCACCACCACCTGCTTGCCCGTCTTCTTGTGTGCGGCCCTGAGAAGCCAGTCGAAGCGAAGGGCCAGGCTCTCAAAACGAGCGTTAAAGGGATATTCCTGCTCCCATTCGTCCAGTTGTTCTCTGATATACTCCTGCAAAGCCTTGGGCTGCGACACGCGGTTGAAGTCGAAATGCAGCACGGGGTACTGCTGCCACTCGTTCTCTAACTCCGCAATCTTCAGTCCCTCGAACAGATCTTTCCTGCCCTGGAAATAGTATTTCAGCGTGCTCACCAGCAGGCTCTTGCCGAACCGTCGCGGACGGCCGAGGAAATAGATGTGGCCGCGCGTCAGCTTGTAGATAAGGTCAGTCTTGTCTACATAGACGAATCCGCCCTTGCGCAGCGTCTCGAAATCTTGTACACCAATAGGATAATTCATAACAATGCTGTTTACACCGCAAAATTACGAAAAAACTTCCATTCCGCAAATTTATTTACCACTTTTCTTGCCTGTTTTGCGGAAAATAGCCAACATATAAATAAAGGCAAATATCTCCCTCTCCAGCCAGCGGCTCACTGCCCCAAAGAAGGGTATGAACATCGTTGGTGACAGGAAAGCCTTAGTGAAATAGCAATAGCACTATACTAACATCTAAAGAGCAGCGTCTGTGACTATTTGTTGAGCGACAGCAAGCCATCGTCGTCGATGATGATTTCCTCATAGATCATGTATTCCAGGGCTGCCTCAATGTGTTCGTAAGCCATGGTGATGCGATGCAGCTCCGACACATGGTGCTGCTTGCCGTCGGCCAGCAAGGCCTCTATCTGTTCTTGCGCTTTTGCGATGTCCTCCATCTTGCTGAGGGCACCGCTGCGGTCGAGGCATACGTCACACTGCCCACACTCGTGCTTGTTCTCCTCTCCGAAATAGCGCAGGAGCATACGGCTGCGGCACTTGTTCTGGCAGGTGGCGTAGTCTATCATTTTCTCTATGCGCTCGCTGTACCGCTGCTTCAGGTCGTCGTAGACGGAGGGCGGCAGCTGCAGGTGCTCGGAGTCTTCGCGTCGCTGGGTATAGCGTATGAGCGGCGTGCTGCGCTGTGGGATGAAGTCGATGATGCCCCTGCGCGCCAGCTCTTTTAATATGAGGTACACCTGCGGCAGCGTGAGGCCCGTCTGCTGTGCCAGAAACGCCTCGTCGATGTAATGGTAGTCGTTGAACAGCCCGCTGTAGTTGCGCAGCAGTGCCACGATGAGCGCATCCGCCTCGGCGCCGTTGTCGCGCAGACGGTAGAGGTCGTCGCGTTCCAAGATGAAGCGCAGGCGGGCCTGTCCCTCTTCTTCCTCCTGAAAGTCGATGTATCCGGCCCGTTGCAGAATCTTCAGTGCCGAGAGCACGCGCGTGGGGAAGTGATGGAAATTATGGCAGAACTTGTCGATGGGAAACTCGAATACGGCGTTGTAGCCCGAGCCCACACCAATCTGGTAGAAGTAGGCCAGGTGGTCGTACACCTCTTTTATTTCCTCCTTTTCCGGGAAGGTGTCGCTGATGCGCTTCAAGAGCTTGGTGCGGTCATTGCCGTTGAAGAGCAGCACCGCATAGGCTTTCTTTCCGTCGCGTCCTGCGCGTCCCGCCTCCTGGAAGTACGCCTCGATGCTGTCGGGACAGTCGGCGTGCAGCACCACGCGCACGTCGGGCTTGTCGATGCCCATGCCAAAGGCGTTGGTAGCCACCATGATACGTATCTTGTCGGCTTGCCAGTCCTTCTGCCGCTGGTCCTTGATGCCGCTGTCCAGTCCTGCGTGGAAGAAGGTGGCGCTCATGCCCTCCTTGTTCAGCATCTCGGCTATCTCCTTCGTGCGACGCCGGCTGCGTGTGTAGATGATGGCTGTCCCGGGCACGTTGCGCAGGATGTGGCACATCTGTTCCTCCTTGTCTGCTGCCTGGCGCACGATGTAGGCCAAGTTCTTCCGCTCGAAACTCATGCGGAAGACGCGGAAAGCCCCCCCTGCGGCCCCCGAGGGGGCTTCATTTGGCTTGCGGGCATTTGTGCCCCCCTCGGGGGGCGAAGGGGGAACCTTCAACTTATCCACGATATCATCGATGACAATCGGCGTGGCTGTGGCGGTGAGGGCCAGCACAGGTGCGTTGGGAATGATGCTGCGAATCTTCCCGATGGCTAAGTACGACGGTCGGAAGTCGTAGCCCCACTGGCTGATGCAGTGTGCCTCGTCCACGCAGATGAAGCTCACCTTCATGTGGCTCAGCTTTTTCATGAAGAACTCCGACGACAGTCTCTCCGGCGAGATGTAGAGCAGTTTGACGGCTCCGAAGACGGCGTTTTCCAGGATGCGCAGAATGTCGTCGTGCGACATGTCGGAGTGGATGGCCTCGGCCCTGATGCCCCTGCGCCGCAGGTTCTGCACCTGGTCCTTCATCAGTGCGATGAGCGGTGTGATGACAATGCACGTGCCTTCCTGGGCCAACGCCGGCACCTGGAAGGTGATGCTCTTGCCGCCGCCCGTCGGCATCAGTCCCAGCGTGTCGTGCCCGCTACCGATGCTCTCGATGATGTCGCGCTGGATGCCGCGAAAATCATCATAGCCCCAGTATCTCTTCAGTATGCTCCGGTAGTCGTTCACTTTTCTTTCTGCTTATTTGTCAACATCATCTGGCACATTCACCACGTATTGGTTATTCAACAGTGATGTCCTGGCGAGGCACTTTGTCCCATGAGAACAGCGGGAGGAGGTCAGCGGGACTGACAGCTTGCGGTGCAGGCAGCAGGCCCGCCAGGTGCGCCAGCAGTCCGATGAGCTGCCCCGCAGAGTATCGCTGCCGCAGGGCTCCCATGTCGAGGCTGCGGTCGCGCTTTGACAGTCGCTGTCCGCTCTTGTTGCACAACAGCGGGAAATGCACGAAGCGGGGAATGGCAAAACCTAACGTCTGCGCCACATACATCTGTTGCGGCGACGACAGCAGCAGGTCGCGTCCACGCACCACCTCGGTGACGCCCGTCAGGGCATCGTCGACGACGACGGCCAGCTGATAGGCCCAGGCGCCGTCTTTGCGACGGATGATGAAGTCGCCCACCTGCCGCCCCAAGTTCACCGTCTGCAGTCCGTAGTGGCCATCGGTGAACGACACGTCGCTGTCGGGCACCATGAGACGCATGGCTGCCGGTCTCCCAGGCTGTGGGGGCAGGTGCCGGCAGGTGCCTTTATAAACCACCCGGCCGTCGCTCTCGTGGGGCGCCTGCGTGGCAAGGATGTCGTTGCGGGTGCAATAGCAGGGATAGACAAGACCCTGCGCCTCCAGTTGGCGGAAGTAGTGCTCGTAGATATGCGAGCGTTGGCTCTGCCACAGCGGCTCGCCGTCCCACTGCAGCCCCAGCCACAGCAGGTCGTCCATCATCTGTTCGGCATACTCGCGGTGTGAGCGGTCGGGGTCGATGTCCTCGATGCGCAGCAGCCATTGCCCGCCGCGGCTTTTCACCGAGAGCCACGACAGCAATGCCCCGAACACGTTGCCTAGGTGCATGCGTCCCGTTGGTGACGGCGCAAAGCGTCCTCTTTCCATCGTCTGCCCGTTCATTCCTCTCACAAGCGCTTGAAAACAAAAGAGGCAGCCTAAAGACTGCCTCTTTGTGACTCCGGCGGGATTCAAACCCACAACCTTCTGATCCGTAGTCAGATGCTCTATTCAGTTGAGCTACGGAGCCATCCGTTTCTGATTTGCGGGTGCAAAGGTACGCACTTTTTTTTATCCCACCAAATTTTTCGGCAACTTTTTTTCTTTCTACGTTGAAAAACCTGAAAAAAGGCGTGTTTTTGGGTTGTGCCGCTTAGAAATTATACGAGAATCCGAGTGATGAGTACTCCTTGAACTGCCAATAGCCGAGGTCGTCGTCCCAGATGTTGGAGTCGTCAAAGCGCGGGAAGAGGAAGAGATTGGCTGAGATGTACTTCGACACGCGTAGTGAGAAGGTGTTTTCCCATTCCAGCTCAGCGCGGTGATAGCTGGTGAAGCCGTAGAGGCGCGACTTCCATGTCACCACGTCGTTCATCTTCCACTCCAGTGAGGCTGTGACCTGCGAACCGAAGTCGGTGAGCGAGTGGGTGTGCTTGTCGGTCTTTACACCGAAGCTCTTGGCCAGTGCTGTACGGTCGACGTAGCGGTAGTTGATGGCCAGTGGCGAGAGGTTGATGGTGCCTGTCAGTTTGTTGTTAAACCATGACACCTTGTAATCCATACCGAGACCAACGTTGAAGTTGAATGGCGACATAAAGTCTGAGAAAGTCTTCACGTTGTTGGCCTTGAAGCCGCGAGCGAACTGTGTGTAGGCCAACATCTGCAGTGTGTAGTACCACTTCTTGGCTGCCTGCAGGCCCACCTTGCCGGTGTAACGGAAGAGGTCCTCGTTGGCCTTGAACTTGTGCACAGAGTCGGTGCGCGAGGTCTGGAAGCCCAGCTTCATCTCCAGCTTGTTCTCCCACTTCCATTTCGCCTTGTTGTCGTAGTTGGCTTCCAGTGTGAGGCTTCCCACTGCGGAGTAGTTGCTCTCGCCGCCCTTGTACCAGTTGCCTGACACATAGTTCTGCATGAACTGCAGGTAGCCGTCGCCCTTGCGGGTCCAGAACTTCGGTTTCTCCACCACCACCTCTACGGGGTCTGCCTCGGGTGCCTCGGGCATGGGCTCAGCCTGCTCCACCATCGTGACGGCCTGCACCACTGGCTGGTCGATGATGTCCTGGCGCAGCTCGCCCGCCTCTGTCTGCTCCGTCTCTGTGATTTCCACCAGGTCGGGGCGGTTCAGGTAGACGTGCATCAAGGCTCTGTCTACAGCCTGCTCTATCTGGTCGGTGCTCTGTGACGACATCGACAGCTGGCTGTTGGCCACTGAGTGATAGAACGTGAGCGGTGCGAACAGACGGTAATACTGTCCCTCGCCCGGCTCGTTCGCCTGTGCGGCGCTGGCACTGAGTGCCACGACTGCCGCCAATGAAAGAAGTATGCGTTTCATTTTTTTATGATGTTTGTTTACGCTTTTTTGAAATGATTGCTGCAAAATTACGCCTTTTTTTCCATATCGCCAAAATATCTGCGTGTTTTTTTAACGACAAAATCGGGCGTTCTCTTTGTGTATGGCGCAAGGAAAGGCTGAGGCAAGCCGATGGTTTCGACCTCTGCGGTGCAAATGGAAATTGTCCGGAGGCTTCGGACGAACAGTCCGTCGCTATCTATGTGAGTTGATACCGCGAAGCGGCCTGAGAAAAAACCAATAAAAACCAATAAAAACAAGAAAAACATTTGGGGACAATAGCTATCGCCTTGCCCGCCGCATAGCTCAATGCGCAGCCATCCCCTCTTGAACCCTGCCCTTACGGGGAGGGGATGGGGTGCTAAAGGAGTTAAAGGAGCTAGGGAATTAAGGGAGTTAAAGACAATAGCTTTACCATGGATTTCACCCATGTGAGAATCCCGCAGTTTCAAGGCAGCATGGGTTTCAAAAGTTTCCTGCCGAGAAACCATCGGTTTCTCGGCAGGAAACCAAAGGTTTCTCGGCAGGAAACCTAATGCATTACCTGATGCCGCGCTGGTTGAGGGCCTGCTGATAGCGGCGGGCGTTCTGGTTGTGCTCGGCCAGGGTGCGGGCAAAGTTGTGCGTGCCGGAGAAATCCTCCTTGGCGCACATGTAGAGATAGTCGTTATGGTCGGGGTTGAGCACAGATTCGATGGCCTGCACGGACGGCAGGCGGATGGGGCCGGGCATGAGGCCGGGATACTTGTAGGTGTTGTAGGGGCTGTCCACCTCCAAGTGCTTGTTCAGGATGCGGCGCAGGGTGAAGTCGCCCAGCGCATACTTCACGGTGGGGTCGGCCTGCAGCAACATGCCGCGGTGAAGGCGGTTGAGGTACATGCCGGCGATGACAGGCTTCTCAGGGTTGTTGGCCGTCTCCTCGTCGATGATGCTGGCCAGCGTCACCACCTCGTCGGGCGTCAAGCCCTGCGCCTCAGCCTTGTGACGGCGCTCGTCGTTCCAGAAGGCGTCGTGCTCCTTCTTCATGCGCTGCATGAGACCGTCGAGGGAGATGTTCCAGTAGACCTCGTAGGTGTTGGGTACGAAGAGGCAGAAGATGGTGGCGGTGTCGTAGCCCTGCTTCTGGCAGAACGCCTGGTCGGTGAGCGCCTGTGCCAGGGCGGCGCTGTCGAGCATCAGCTTGGAGGTGAGACGCCCTGCCAGCCGGTCAACGGTGCGCACCTCGGGTACAGTGATCATCACCGGCGACTGCTGTCCGTTGCGCAGCTGACGGAACACATCGAGGGCTTTCCTGCCCGGCTCGATGACATAGCGGCCTGTGCGCACGGTGAAGTCATAGTGATTGGCCAGGAAGCGCAGACCCTTCATGCCGCTTTCTGTGCCGACCGGGTCGAGCTTGACAAAGACCGAATCGGGCGTGTCGTCGCTGTCTATATATAAGATATGTGTAGACTGGCCTTCCTTCAGCAGCGGTGCGTTTATCTGCCTGTAGAACGTATAAGCCACGATGCCGCCAATGAGCAGCACCGCAGCGATAGCGCCAAAGATGTAATGTCTCTTCTTGGTTTTCACCATGCCACCTTCAACAATTTAAAACTCGCTGGTAAAGTGGAACTGCAGATGCTTGAAGTCTTGCTGAGCCATCTGCAACATGTAGCCACTGTCGGCCAGGAAGACGTCGCGCCCCTCCTTGTCCTTCGCCATGTACTGGTACTTGCGCTTCTTAAACATCTCCAGCTCGTCCTCGTCGTCGGAGGAGATCCAGCAAGCCTTGTAGAGGTGCACAGGCTCCCAGCGGCACTTCGCGTTGTACTCGTTCTCTAAGCGGTACTGTATGACCTCGAACTGCAGCTGGCCCACGGTGCCGATGATTTTGCGGTTGTTGAACTGGTTGACGAAGAGCTGCGCCACGCCCTCGTCCATCAGCTGGTCGATGCCCTTCTGCAGCTGCTTGGTCTTCATGGGGTCGTCGTTCTCGATGTACTTGAACAGCTCGGGCGAGAACGAGGGCAGTCCGCGGAAGTGCAGCAGCTCGCCTTCGGTCAGCGTGTCGCCAATCTTGAAGACGCCGCCCGTGTCGGGCAGGCCGACGATGTCGCCCGGCCACGCCTCGTCGATGGTCGACTTACGCTGCGCCATGAACTGCGTGGGCGAGGTGAAGCGCATGGTCTTGCCCTGCCGCACATGCAGATAGGGCACGTTGCGCTGGAACTTGCCGCTGCACACCTTGCAGAAGGCGATGCACGAGCGGTGGTTGGGGTCGATGTTGGCCGTGATTTTGAAGATGAAGCCCGTGAACTTCGGCTCTTCGGGCTGCACGTCGCGCTCCTCGGCCTTGGTGGGGCGGGGCGACGGGGCTATCTCTACGAAGCAGTTCAGCAGCTCCTGCACACCGAAGTTGTTCAAGGCCGAACCGAAGAAGACGGGAGCCACCTCGGCTGAGCGGTAGGTCTCGACATCGAACTCAGGGTAGACGCCGTCCACCAGCTCCAGGTCTTCGCGCAGCTTGGCTGCATCTGTCTCGCCTACCTTGTCATCGAGTTCAGAGGAACCGAGCTCCACGCTCACCTTTTCCGTGACGCGCTGCTTGTCGGGTGTGAAGAGGTCGAGCTTCTGTTCGTAGATGTTGTACACACCTTTGAACTTTGCCCCCTGGTTGATGGGCCAGGAGAGTGGTCGCACCTTGATTTCCAGTTCCTTCTCCAACTCGTCGAGCAGGTCGAAGGGGTCGCGGCCTTCGCGGTCCATCTTGTTGATGAAGATGATGACAGGCGTCTTCCTCATGCGGCATACGGTCATCAGCTTGCGGGTCTGTGTCTCCACACCTTTGGCTCCGTCCACCACGATGATGGCCGAGTCGACGGCTGTCAGCGTGCGGAAGGTGTCCTCGGCGAAGTCCTGGTGACCCGGCGTGTCGAGGATGTTCACCTTGTATAGCAGCCCCTCATTTCCCCCGAGGGGGGAAGCTGCTGCGCCGGAAGCCTCCCCACGGGGAGATTTGGAGGGGGCTACATAGTCGAACTCCATGACCGATGTAGACACTGAGATGCCGCGTTGCTTCTCGATGTCCATCCAGTCACTGGTGGCTGTCTTCCTGATTTTGTTACTCTTCACAGCTCCAGCCACCTGTATCTGTCCGCCGAAAAGCAGGAACTTCTCGGTCAGTGTGGTCTTACCGGCATCAGGGTGTGATATGATGGCGAATGTCCGCCTGCGTTCTATCTCTGGATTGATCACAATGATTGTCTGTTAACTATTGATATTTCAGATGCTCAGCTCTGCGTCTCCTTACTTCTTGCTTCTTACTATTTTCTTCTTACCTGAATCATCTTCTCGACTTGTCAGGGCCTATCTCGCGCCCTCTGATGCTGTTGTCGGATGAGTTAGGGCTGAACTTGTTGGGCTGGCTCTGCGAGGGCTGCTGGCACTTGTCCATTGTGCCCAGTTTCTCCGTAGGATGGTGGATGTCGCAGCCCAGCAGGATGAAGTCATTGGCGAAACTAAAGAGCGGCCCGTCGCCCCAGTTGGAGTAGAAGCGGCAGTCCTCAAACACCGTTCCTACGCTGCCATAGCCCTCAACGAGCGTAAACTCACGGTTGTTGAAGAAGTCACAATGCGTGCTGTGCACAGCCTCGCAGTTGTGCAGCTGCATGATGCCGTAGGTGCAGTCGTGGATGTTGCTGGAGTAGAGCGAGAAGCTCTTGGTGCCTTCCAGGTCGAGGCCGTAGGTGCCGCAGCCGTAGAGGTCGCAGTCTACAATCGTGTTTCTCCATCCGCGCTTCATGCCAATGACGCCGCCCTGACAGTAGCCGTCTTCGGTGTGGCCGATGGTGAGGTTGCTCACCGTGCATTGGTCACAGTCTACAAAGTTCAGACAAAAGGCGTAGCGCGGCTCCACGACGATGCGTGAGTTCTGCTCACCCTCGATGACCAGCTGCTTCATGTTGACCAATGTCAGCTGCCGGCCGTCGAACACCTGCTCGCTGACCACGGTCTCACGGCCGCCGCTGATGCCCTCGGAAACGTCGGACGTCCACATCTTGAAACGCGTGCGGAAGAGGCTCTGGTTGTTGAGCATCGGCGTGAGGTTGATTTCCGTGTTCTTGGCCACCAGCACGTTGCGGTTGGAGCCGAGTGCATTGAGAAACTGCTCGGCGGTGTAGACGCGGATGTAGTCGTCGTTCTTGTACTTGATGGTCTCGCCAAAGCTGCCCGTAGGCGCTGATACCTGCACATTGCCTGCCGGCCGGCCCAACTGCTCCTGGTCGAACTTGGCGCCGTTCCATTTCATCAGTATCTGCACCTCGCCCTGCGGAGCGTGAATGGTGGCCATGATGTCCTTGCCGGCTTGCGGCAGGGCGTAGGTCACCTCTGGCCTCACATCGATGCTGGCGCCAAGATCCAAACGCGACGTCGGCTGCATCGACTTTGTCTGGTTGTTGTAGGTGAAGAACGACAGCCCGGAGAACTGGCTCGTCACGGGACGTCCTTCCTCTATGCAACCATTGTTGATGGCCAGCAGCTTGTGCTTGCCATCCTTGCAGTTCCAGTAGCAGAACTCTGTGTAGTTGTAGGAAGTGGCCGTGTAGCGTTTGTCGTACCTTACAAAGCCGTTCCTCACGTCGATGGTGAACGAGGCTCCGTTGCTCAGTGCCCTGCCTTGTTGCTGGCTCTTCCAGTCTTTTCGGATGCTGCTGATGAGTTCGTCATCGCCTCCCTGTGCGAGGTAGGCTGTTACGAAATCATTGATGGTGGGACGTGAGCCCGTGTAGTTGACGCGGATGCCCTGCGCCTGTGCTGTCAAGCCCATCAGCAGGGTGATGGCGAAGAGAAGCACGGACAAGTAACGGTAATTTGTTTTCATAATTATTTCATTTTGGCAGTTGTTCTATGCACTCCCTCAGACTCTCTTCCCAGTAAGGAACCTCGATGCCGTAGGTCTGTTTGATTTTTGTCTTGTCGAGCACGGAGTAGTGGGGACGGGCGGCTGGGGTGGGGTATTCGCTGGTGTGCAAGGGGCGCACGTGGCAGGTGGTGATGCCGGCCAGACGGTGAATGGCCTTGGTGAAGTCATACCACGAGATGACACCCTCGTTGCTGAAGTGATAGATGCCCGGCACGATGCCCTTCTCGATGGCTGTGAAGATGCAGACGGCCAGGTCGCGGGCATAGGTCGGCGTGCCTATCTGGTCGAAGATGACGCCCAGCTCCGGACGCTCCTTGCCTAAGCGTATCATTGTCTTGACGAAGTTGTTGCCGAAGGTGCTGTAGAGCCAGGCTGTGCGTATGACCATTGTGCGCTGGCAGGCCTGCATCGCCATTGCCTCGCCGTCCAGCTTTGTGCGCCCGTAGACGCTGTTGGGGCAGGTGGGCTCGTCGGGTGTGTAAGGCGTGTGGTTGGTGCCGTCGAAGACATAGTCGGTGGAGATCTGTATGAGCCAGCCGCTGCGCTGTGCTATGGCCTCGGCCAGATAGCCGGGTGCCAGGGCGTTCAGCTTTCTTGCCAGCTCCTCGTTGTCCTCGGCCTTGTCAACGGCGGTGTAGGCGGCACAGTTGACAATGCCGTCGATGGCGTTGTCGGTGACAAATGCCTTGACGGCTTCCTTGTCGGTGATGTCGAGCTCGGCCACGTCTGTATTATAATAGGTGTGGGTGGCGTGCTCTTTCTCCAGTAGCTGCATCTCGTTGCCTAACTGGCCGTTGCAGCCCGTAATCAGTATGTTCATTTATTCAAACTTGAGTCCTTCTTCCTTGTCTTTCTTATAGTAGTCGCTGAGCATACCGATGAAGGTGGAGACCTCGCGGACGGCGTGCTCGGTGTTGGGCGTTATCTCTCTCTTCTGCAGTCGCAGCATCATCACGCCATAGAGCAGGTTCAGGCACGTCTCAATCTCGCCCTCGTTCTTGTCGGCGCCACGGCTGCGCAACTCCACGATGAAGGGCAGCACCTTGTAGTAGGCTGTGTTGTAGAACGGGAACTTCGGCGATGCCAGCAGCTGCAGATGCAAGTCGTTGAGCAGCTGCAGGGTGACGCGGTTGATTTGCAGGTGGCCATGCTCGCGGCAGCCCTCCTCGTTCATCATGCGGATGAGGTTGCCGTACCAGTCGATGAGTTCCTCCTTCTGCTCCTCGTCGTAGTCGAAGCGCTCTACATATTCGCGGCGGATGCGCGGCAGCGAGCAGCCGAAGGCACGGATGGTGTCCTCCACCTGCCACATGTACAGCAGATACTCGGCAATGTTCTGCTTTCTCAGCTCTTTTGATATAAACACCTTGAGATTTGCGATTTACGTATTTACGATTTTTAATTAGAAGAAACGGAAGATGTTTGTGACCGTTCCCAAGAGGATGATGACGCTGACCAGGATGACCACGGCGCCGATGACCTGGTTGATGATGCGTATGCCATTGTTGTCGAACTTGGTGCGAATTTTGTCGATGAGCCACGTCAGCCCGTACCACCACAGCAGGGCGCCGCCGGCCACGCTGAGAAAGCTCACCAGCATGTCGAAGGGACGGCTGGGGGCGAAAGCGAACTGCGCAAAGAGGGCACCGAAGAGGATGATAATGAGCGGATTGGACAGCGTCAAAAGAAAAGCCGTCCAGCCGTTGTACCACAGCGTTCCTTTCTGCTTGCCCGACTGGTGCATCTTCTTCAGCGGGTCGTTGCGATAGGTGAAGAAGCCGAAGATGAGCAGCACGATGCTGCCGATGACCTGCAGATAGAAACGGTAGGTGGGGTCGTTGACGAAATCGGTGATGAAGCTCATGCCCACACCTGTTATCAGGACGTAGAACAAGTCGCTGACTGCTGCCCCCACACCAGTGGCGAAACCATACCAGCGCCCTTTGTTCAGCGTGCGCTGCACACAGAGGATGCCTACCGGCCCCATGGGGGCGGAAGCAATGATGCCAATGAGCATACCCTTGAACACAAAGTCCAAGATATTTGGTACTACTTGAAACATGGTGCAAAGGTACGAAAAAGTTGAGAGTTGAGAGTTGAGAGTGGAGAGTTTTTTTGCCCAAAATGGTAAAAAACGTTAAGCGAATAGAAATATCTCTCAACTCTCAACCCTCAACTCTCAACTATTTTGTACCTTTGCAAGAAAGATTTTTAACTAATAACCAACAACATTATGAACGAACAAGCAGGAATCAAGCCCTATGTCATCGGTTTGGACTTGGGCGGAACGAATTCAGTATTTGGTATTGTCGACTCACGCGGCGAAATAAAGGCTACGACAGCCATCAAGACTGGCGGCTACGACAGCGCCGAAGCCTACGTGGAAGCTTCAGTGAACGCCCTGCAGCCTGTCATTGAGCAGGTGGGCGGCATTGAGAAAATCAAGGCCATGGGCATTGGCGCCCCCAACGGCAACTATTACTCGGGCACCATCGAGTTTGCTCCTAATCTGCCTTGGGCACACGACACGAAGGTGCCCCTGGCTAAGATGTTCAGCGAGAAGCTGGGCGGCATCCCCGTGGGTCTGACCAACGATGCCAACGCTGCCGCTATCGGTGAGATGGTCTATGGTGTGGCTCGCGGCATGAAGAACTTCATCGTCATCACTCTCGGCACCGGCGTAGGCTCGGGCATCGTGGTGAACGGGCAGCTGCTCTACGGCTGCGACGGCTTTGCCGGCGAGCTGGGCCATGTCACGATGGTGCGTGGCGAGGAAGGGCGCAGCTGCGGCTGCGGTCGCACTGGCTGTCTGGAGGCTTACTGCTCGGCAACGGGCGTGGCACGCACGGCACGTGAGATGCTGACCAAGACCGACCGTCCCTCGCTGCTGCGCGAGATGAACCCCGAGGACATCACGTCGCTCGACGTCAGCATCGCCGCAGGCAAGGGTGACGAGCTGGCCAAGGAAATCTACGAGTTCACCGGCAAGATGCTGGGCGAGGCTTGCGCCGACTTTGCAGCTTTCTCTTCGCCCGAGGCTTTCATCTTCTTCGGAGGCATGGTCAAGGCCGGTGACCTCATCATGGAGCCCATCAAGCGTGCCTACGACGAGCATGTGCTGAAGATTTTCCGTGGCAAGGCTAAGTTCCTCGTCAGCGGTCTCGACGGTGCTGCCGCTGCTGTCCTCGGAGCTTCTGCCGTAGGCTGGGAGGTGTAAGACCGATAATGAACGGTCTCCCCGTGAAAGGACCAGGCTTAGGTGCTTTCACGGGGAGACTGTTTTTCGACCTGTGCGGTTGGAATGATGACATGGTTACGCCGGCGCAGCCCTTCCCCTCCTTTTCCAAAGGAGGGGTCAGGGGTGGTTTGTCAGAGATGTCCCAACCTCTTTACAGCCCCGAAGGGGCGACGGAGTACAGGCAGGGGCAACGCCCCTGTATAGCGCAGCACAGCAACAAGCCCTGAAGGGGCGGCAGAATAATCCGTCGTCCCTTCGGGACTTTTGTGTGGTGGTGGTGCCATGATACAGGGGCGTTGCCCCTGCCTGTATTCCGTCGTCCCTTCGGGACTTTTGTGCGGTGGGGGGCCATGATACAGGGGCGATGCCCCTGCCTGTATTCCGCCGTCCCTTCGGGACTTATGGGGGCGTCGCCTATTCACAGGGGCGTTGCCCCTGCCTGGACGATTGGTGCTCACCAATCGTCTTCCGTCGTCCCTTCGGGACTTTTGTGTGGTGGGGCTGCCATGATACAGGGGCAACACCCCTGTAAAGCCACGAAAAAATGGCATGTCCTGGGTTGTTCAGCAGCGCAGCATGAATTATTTTGGGCGATTTCTTTGTGCTGTCTGAAAAGTTTTGTACTTTTGCACGGCATGAAGAAGGAATTGTCTATACTCATCCCAGTGTACAACGCCGACCCCCGGCCGCTGGTGAGTGAGCTGTGCCGCCAGGCGCAGATCATCAAGGCGTTAGACTATGAAGTGATAGTCGTCGACGATGGCTCTACCGACAGCGCATTGGTGGAGAAGTGCCAGGAGATAGACCAATGGCCTCGCTGCCGCTTCAAGGCATTAGAGAAAAATATAGGTCGCGCGCGCATACGTAATTTATTATGTACGCTGGCCAGCAAGGAATGGCTGCTTTACCTCGACTGCGACATGACCATCTTCGAGCCGGCCTTCCTCATCAACTATCTGCTGGCGGGCGGCGACGTGGTCTATGGCGGCTATAGGGTAGGTGAGGGGCCTGCGGGCAACCTGCGCTACCGCTACGAGAAAGCCAGCGAGCAGCAGCACACCGCCGAGCAGCGGCGCCAGCGTCCCTATCAGCATTTTCACACTGCCAACTTCCTCGTCCGCCGCAGCATCATGGCGGAGCATCCCTTCGACGAAGCCTTCCGCACCTACGGCTACGAGGATGTGCTCTTCGGCAAGCAGCTGAAGCAGGCTGGCATCGCCATCACGCACATCGACAACCCGGCCGGATTCTTCACCTTCGAGGACAACGCCCACTTCGTCAGCAAGACGGAGGAAGGGCTGCGCACGCTGCACGACAAGCGCCAGCAGCTGCGTGGCTATTCGCAGATGCTCACCGTCGTCGAAGGCATACACATAGCGCCTGTGCGCTGGCTCATCCGCCTGTGGCACTGCCTCTTCGGATGGTTGGAGCGGCGAAACCTCTGTGGCACACATCCGTCACTCCGCATCTTCAAGCTCTACAAACTGGGCTACTTCCTGTCAATCACCCATCGGTAATCACCCATTTCAACAATAAACCCTCAACTATGAAACGATTTGCATTCAAGATGTTCCTCAAGCCCGGCTGTGAGGAAGAGTATGAGAAGCGTCACGCCGCCATCTGGCCCGAGCTGGTGAAGATGATCAAGGAGCAGGGCGTGCAGAACTACAGTATCTACTGGGACCGCGACACCAACATCCTCTTTGCCTATCAGGAGTGCACGGGTGACGGCAACTCGCAGGATACTGAGAACGTTGACCCCATCACCCAGCGCTGGTGGGACATGATGGCCGACATCATGGAGGTGAACGCCGACAACTCGCCGGTCACCATTCCCCTGCCTGAGCTCTTCCACCTCGATTGAAGCTCTTTTGTATCGCAAGTTTTGGAGTTAAAGGAGTTAAAGGAGTTAAAGACAATAGTTTTGCTATGGATTTCAACCCCAGAGACAAAGGCTTTTTTTCGTGGAGAGTCATTTGTCTTTAACTCCTTTAACTGCTTTACCTCCTAAAAAAACTCCTAAAAAAAACTCCTAAAAAAAAGGCAATGATATAGCAGTTGACCTATTCATGCGCAGCCATCCCCTCCCTTCAAGGGGAGGGGTTAGGGGCGGGGTCTGTAATATCAGTAATATCCAGTCAGCGAAGAGTGTGGGCGAAGAAGTTTCAGCGAAGAGTGGGCTGCAAAGAAGTGGCAGCGAAGGAGTGGCAGCAAAGAACATTACTGACATTACAGACCCCACCCCTGCCCCTCCCCGTAAGGGCAGGGTTCAAGAGGGGATGGCTGCGCATAAATCCTTTCTGCAAAGGGTCAACTGCTATATCATTGCCTGCATAAAAGCCCCAGATGGCAACAAGACACATGCTGTATGGATGGAGTGACATAGTTGCGTCGCTATCTATGTGAGTTGATACCGCGAAGCGGCCTGAGAAAAAACCAATAAAAACAAATAAAAACAAGAAAAACAATTTTGTAATTTGGGACAATAGCCACCGCTGTGCCCCCGCGTAGCTTAATGCGCAGCCCTGACCCCTCCTTTTCCAAAGGAGGGGTCAGGGCTGCGCCGTCATGTAGCTGTTGCAGAGGTAACTCAATTCTCCCCCCTTGCAAAGGGAGGGAAGGGCTGCGCATTGAGCTGCGCGGCGGGCAAGGCGCAGCATAAAGTCCCGAAGGGACGACGGATTACAGGCAGGGGCATCGCCCCTGTATCATGGCACACCCACCACCCTAAGTCCCGAAGGGACGGCAGAAGACGATTGGTGCTCACCATCGTCTTCTGCCGTCCCTTCGGGACTGTAAAGAGGTTGGGACATCTCTGACAAACCACCCCTGGCCCCTCCTTTGGAAAAGGAGGGGAATGGCTGCGCATTAAGCTGCGCATTGAGCTACGCAGCGGGCAAGGCGACAGCTATTGTCCCAAATTGTTTTTATTTGTTTTTCTTGTTTTTATTTTTTTTTTTAAGTCCGCTTAGCGGAATATAACTGACCTAAATAGCGGCGCAATGATGTCTTTTCATCCGCACAGGTCGGAATATTACAGCGGCGGGGTGAAAACGGTCAACGCCCCTCCCCTTACAGGGGCGGGGGGGGAGAGACGTAGACATCTCAATGAGATGTGTATAAAGAGTAGTCAAGAGGAGGGGGCGAAATCTGTGGCGAGAATGCTTTTCCTTCTATTCCACGTAAAGCACCAGACCCTTGAGGTATTCGCCCTCAGGATGATAGATGTTGATGGGGTGGTCGGCGGGCTGGTGGAGCTGGTGAAGGATGCGCACCTGGCGGTGGGCCTGGGCTGCAGCGGTGAAGACGGCGTTGCGGAAGTGCTCTTTCGTCACCACCTGCGAGCAGGAGAAGGTGAAGAGAATGCCGCCGGGGGCAATCTTCTCGAAGGCCTTCGCGTTGAGGCGGGTGTAGCCCTTCAGCGCGTTGTGCAGGGCGCCGCGATGCTTGGCAAAGGCCGGCGGGTCGAGGATGATGAGGTCGTAGGCCCCCCTGTCGTCCCCCGAGGGGGACACATTACCCTGCAAGCAGTCAAATGAAGCCCCCTCGGGGGCAGTAGGGGGGGCGTCAAGGAACCGGAAGGCATCCTCGCAGAAGGCTTCGTGGCGAGGGTCGCCCGGGAAGTTCAGCTCCACATTGCGGCGTGCCAGTTCGATGGCCTTCGCCGAGCTGTCGACGCTGTGCACCAGTTCGGCACCGCCGCGCATGGCGTAGAACGAGAAGCCGCCGGTGTAGCAGAACATGTTCAGCACGCGGCGCCCACGGGCATACTGCTCCAGCAGGGCGCGGTTGTCGCGCTGGTCGACGAAGAACCCCGTCTTCTGGCCCCGCTGCCAGTCCACATAGAAGCGCAGCCCGTTCTCCGTGGCAATGCTCTCACCCTCGCTGCCAATGATGAAGCCGTTCTCCGGCTCCATGAACGACAGGGTGCCTTCGCTCTTGTAATAGACGCTGCTGACGGCGCCCTGCATCACCTCGACGAGCTGGCTGGCAATGGTGTGACGGGCCTGGTGCATGCCTATGCTATGTGCCTGCATCACGGCCATGCTGCCATAGATGTCGATGATGAGCCCGGGCATCTGGTCGCCCTCGCCGTGAACCAGGCGGTAGGCTGTTGTCGAGCGTTGAGCGTCGTGTGTTGAGTGACTTTCGTCTGTGTTTGAGTGTGGAGTGGCAAGGCCTATGCGTTGCCTGACGGTGAGGGCCTGACTGAGGCGGCGGTGCCAGAAGGCGTCGTCGATGGCGACGTCGTCGAAACTCAAGACACGCACGGCGATGCTGCCCTGCTGATAGTGGCCCGTGGCGATGAAGTCGCCGTTGGCATTGCACACACGCACCACGTCGCCCTCGCTGATGTGGCCCTCGGCATGATGGATGGCGCCGCTGAACACCCACGGGTGATAGCGCAGCAGGCTCTCTTCCTTACCTCGTTTCAGTATGATTCTGTTCACTTTCCTCTGTGTTGATGATGAGTTGGTAATTGCCTTGTTCCTTGAGGCTGATAATCTCTCTGTAGATGTTGATGCACGCCCATGCGTCGGTGGCGGCATAGAGTTTCTGCTTGTCGCTGAGGATGTCGGCCTCCCAGTTGGTCAGTTGCTGGCGTTTGCTGATTTTCTGTCCGAAGAGGTTGGCGTAGATCTTCTGCAGGCTCATGTCCTCGATGCCGATGTCGTGTACGTGGCTCTGTATCTCGATGAACTCTCCCGTTTGAAAGCTGCCCAAGCGATGCAGCGCGTTGAGGTCGTCGTGCCACGACAGCCCCACCTTCGTCACGGTGGTGTCCTCCAACAGGCGGACGATGGCCGGCGACATGCCGATATGGTTCAGACGGAAGAGAAAGCAGATGTTGTCGGTAGCCACCTGCAGCAAGGCTACTCGGTGCTGATGGCCTCGCTGGAAGCTGGGCCGTGTCTCGGTGTCCAAGCCGAGGATGGGCTGTGAAAGCAGGAAGTTGACAGCGCGCTCGGCTTCGCCTGCCGTGAGGATGACGATGATGCGTCCCTCGAACTGTGCCACAGGCAAGTCGGTGATGAGTTTTTTGTCAAACTTGTTGTAGATGGTCTTGTACATCTTTGGATAAGTCAATATGACGTGCAAAATTACAAAAAAAATACGTTTTTATGGTTGTTTTCAGTTTTTTTCCACTAATTTTGCACAAGAATTAATGAAAACTCGTGATTGATGGCAAAAAAGACGAAGAAAACAGCTAAAAACAGCGAACAGCACCTCACGTTCCTTGAGTCGTTGGGGCTGTCTCGCATCACTCAGATATTTCAGAACGAGCGTCTGTGGTTTTTCACGGGCATGGTGCTTTTCGCCGTGTCCTGCTGCATGGTATGGGCGTTCATCTCCTTTTTCTCTACGGGGCAGGCCGATGTGAGCATGATTGAGAATCTGCGGCAGGGCGAGATGGCCAACCAGAACGGCGAGTTCCAGAACGCCTGTGGCTCGATAGGTGCTTATACGTCCTATTTCTTCATCAAGCAGTGCTTCGGCATCCCGGCCTTCCTGGTGCCGGTCTTGCTGCTGCTCGTGTCGCTGAGGCTGATGAAGGCCTTCAAGCCCAATCTGCTGAAATGGTTTATGTGCCTGATGCTGGTGATGATATGGACGTCCATCACCTTGGCTAAGTTTGCTGCACCACTCTTCACCGAGAGCCATTTCAGCCCCGGCGGCGACCACGGGCGGCAAGTGGGGCAATGGATAGAGGGCTTCGTCGGCGTGCCCGGCTTGGCGGCTGTCTTGGTCGTCATTGCGTTGCTCTTCCTTACCTATGTCAGCACAGAGACCTACGAGTGGGTGCGCAAGATACTCAATCCCAAGCGATTCATCGACAAGGTGAAGTTCATCGTGGAGACAGGCAGTGGCGGTGAGAGCAGCGACTACTACAAGCCTGCCGTGCAGACGGCCGACAACCAGTCCAACATCTTGGAAGACCCTACCGCCTTCGATGACCCGTCGACACAGACGGTAGAGTTTAACGTTGACGACAAGGATGCCGTCGTTCCTACGGGCGATGGCAGCCTGTCGCCTGTGGCCTCACGCACCTCATCGCAGAAGACGAAAGAAGACGTGGGGCTCGATGTGGAGGCTGGCTCTGAGGAGGAGAAAGCCGATGGCAAAGAGCTTGTCACCGTGGGCGACAAGGAGCTGGAACCCTACGACCCGAAGCGCGACCTGGAGAACTATCGCTATCCCATGCTCGACCTGCTGAAGCATTATGACGACGACGGCAAGCCCTATATCGACATGGCCGAGCAGACGGCGAACAAGAACCGCATCGTGCAGGTGCTGCGCACCTTTGGCGTAGAGATCTCGAGCATCAAGGCCACCGTAGGCCCCACCATCACGCTCTACGAGATCACACCGGCCGAGGGCGTCCGCATCGCGAAGATTCGTAATCTGGAGGACGACATCGCCCTGAGCCTCGCCGCCCTGGGCATCCGCATCATCGCGCCTATTCCCGGCAAGGGAACCATCGGCATCGAGGTGCCTAACGCCAAGAAGAACATCGTGTCGATGGAGTCGGTGCTCAACTCGAAGAAGTTCCAGGAGTCCACCATGGAGTTGCCCTGCGCCATGGGCAAGACCATCACCAACGAGGTGTTTATGTTCGACCTGGCTAAGGCGCCCCACCTGCTCGTCGCCGGTGCCACAGGTCAGGGTAAGTCGGTAGGCCTGAACGCCATCCTTACATCTTTATTATATAAGAAGCATCCCGCCGAGCTGAAGATTGTGCTTGTCGACCCGAAGATGGTGGAGTTTAGCGTCTACCGCACCATCGACCACCACTTCCTCGCCGCCCTGCCCGAGGAGTTCAACGACCCCATCATCACCGACACTTCCAAGGTTATACGCACCCTGCAGTCGCTCTGCGTGGAGATGGATGCCCGCTACGAGCTGCTGAAGGATGCCGACGTGCGCAACATCAAGGAATATAACGCGAAGTTCATAGCACGCCAGCTCAATCCCGAGAAAGGACACAAGTTCATGCCCTATATCGTGGTGGTCATCGACGAGTACGGCGACCTGATTATGACGGCTGGCAAGGAGATAGAGCTGCCCATCGCCCGCATCGCTCAGAAGGCCCGCGCCGTGGGTATGCACATGATTATCGCCACGCAGCGACCCACCACCAACATCATCACCGGCACCATCAAGGCCAACTTCCCCGCACGCATCGCCTTCAAGGTTTCGCAGGGCATCGACTCGAAGACCATCCTCGACCGCATGGGCGCCCAGCAGCTCATTGGCCGCGGCGACATGCTCTACCTGCAGGGCAACGACCCCGTGCGTGTGCAGTGTGCCTTCGTCGACACGCCCGAGGTGATAGCCATCAACAAGTTCATCCAGCAGCAGCAGGGGTATTATGAGCCTTTCGAGCTGCCTGAGCCCATCATGGATAGCGCCGACGGTGACGCGAGCAGCGGCGCCGACGATGTGGACCTGAACCACCTCGACCCGATGTTCGACGATGCTGCCCGTCTCATCGTCTCGTCAGGCAGCGGCAGCACCAGTCTCATACAGCGTAAGTTCTCCATTGGCTACAACCGCGCCGGCCGACTGATGGACATGCTCGAGAAGGCTGGCGTCGTTGGGCAGGCTCACGGCTCCAAGCCCCGCGAAGTGCTCATACAGGACGACCTGTCGTTAGAGCAGCTCCTGCAGTCGCTGAGGAAATAAAGGGGGTCAAGGAGTTAAAGGAGTTAAAGGAGTTAAAGGAGTTAAAGGAGTTAAAGGAGTTAGGGAGTTAAAGGAGTTAAAGACAGGTGTTAAGGAGTTAAAGGAGTTAAAGGAGTTAAAGGAGTTAAAGACAAATGATTCTCCATGAGAAGCTTTTGTCTCTGAGTTGAAATCCACAGCAAAACTATTGTCTTTAACTCCTTTAACTCCTTTAACTCCTTTAACTCCAAAACACAGCTCCTTTAACTCCAAAACACAGCTCCTTTAACTCCTTTTATAACGAGTAGATGCAATAAAAGTATCTGGTTGTACGTTATATTCTTGATGAAAACATCAAACTACAGCGGCGCTGTGCTTCGCGCCGTCATTGTTATATGTCTTTTGCTGTTCACGTTGAGCGGCAAAAGTCAGTCGTTTACGCTGAAAGGATTGGTGACCGACGACGAGGGCAAGCCTGTGGAGTTTGCCACCGTATCCTGTACTGAGCAGGGCAAGGTGACGTTCACCAACATCAAGGGCGAATATCATCTGACCCTGCAGACTGCCGACTCGGTGAAAGTGAACTACTCGATGGTGGGCTACAAATCGCGCACCAAGACCCTTTACAAGCCACAAGGCACGCAGACGCTGCGCATCCTTTTGCGTGCCGATGGTGAGATAGGCGAGGTAGTGGTGACTGAGCGGCGGCGCCAGACCGACCAGATGGAGCAGCTCGACATCAAAGACCTGCGCACGGGTGCCGTCAGCGTCACGGGCAACGCCGTCGAAGAGCTCATCCAGCAGCAGGCCGGCGTATCTACCCATAATGAGCTGAGCAGCCAGTACAACGTGCGCGGCGGCTCCTTCGACGAGAACTCCGTATATATTAATAATGTAGAGGTCTACCGCCCCCTGCTCATCCGCAGCGGCCAGCAGGAAGGCCTCTCCATCATCAATGCCGACATGGTGGAGAAGGTTGGCTTCTCTTCCGGCGGATTCTCTGCGAAATACGGCGACAAGATGTCCTCCGCCCTCGACATCACCTACCGCCGCCCCGAGCGCTTCGAGGCCTCCGCGTCAGGCAGTCTGCTTGGCGGGGCGGCCTACATTGGCTACGGCACAGGGGGACATTCGAAATCGCAAACCTTCTCCATGAGCCACGGCCTGCGCTACAAGACCAACCGCTACCTCCTCGGCTCTTTGCAGACCACAGGCGAATACCGCCCCAACCAGCTCGACTACCAGACCTACATGTCGTGGCAGCCCAACCGCCGCTGGACGCTCGACTTCCTTGGCAACATCTCGGAGAATCACTACAACTTCCGCCCCAAGGACCGTGAGACCAGCTTCGGCACGATGGAGGACGTGAAGTCATTCCGCGTCTATTTCGACGGACAGGAGAAGGACATTTTCCGCACCCTCTTCGGAACGGCCTCACTGACACGTCACATCGGCGACAGCACTAGCGTCAAACTGCTGTGGAGCGCTTTCTACACCAAGGAGCAGGAGCGCTACGACATACAGGGACAGTATTGGCTCGACGACACTGGCAGCGCTGAACAGCTGGGCGTGGGCACCTACGCTGAGCACGCCCGCAACTACCTGACAGCCAATGTGCAGAGCGTTAAGCTGATGATGAACAAGAAACTGAAGAAGCACGACATTGAGACTGGCCTGACCTACAAATGGGAGCACATCAAGGAGCAGAGCCGTGAGTACGAGATGCGCGACAGCAGCGGTTACAGCGTGCCGCACACAGGCAATCGCCTCGACCTCATCTATACGCTCGCCTCGAAACAAGACATGAAGTCGCGCCGCATAGAAGGCTACGTGCAGGATGTCTTCAGATGGAACACGACCGCGGAAGCCCCCCCTTCGTCCTCCGAGGGGGACACAAATGCTGGCAAGCCTACCCTCAACTCAAATGAAACCCTCTCGGGGGACGTAGAAGGGAATGGAGGCGCTTATTTCACCCTCACCTACGGCCTGCGCTTTGCCCACTGGTCGTTCAATCGCGAGACGCTGCTCTCGCCACGTGTCTCGTTAGCCATCGTGCCGGCCTCCAATCCCGACATCACCTACCGACTGGCCACAGGACTCTACTACCAGGCGCCCTTCTACAAGGAGTTGCGCGACACCACGCTGACTACCAGCGGCGTCACTGCCGTCACACTCAACCGCAACATCAAGAGCCAGCAGTCGTGGCAGGTGCTTGCCGCCATGGACTACCGCTTCAAGATGAACGACCGCAAGTATAAGTTCACCGCTGAGGCCTACTACAAGGCGCTGTCGAAGCTCATCCCCTACAATGTGCAGAACGTGAAGGTGACCTACTATGGCGAGAACCTCACCTCCGGCTATGCCCTCGGCCTTGACTTGAAGCTCTACGGTGAGTTTGTCCCCGGCACCGACTCATGGGTCAGTTTCTCGCTGATGCGCACCCAGCAGAAATACCAGGGCCAGTGGGTGCCGCTGCCCACCGACCAGCGCTACGCTCTCAACCTGCACTTCACCGACTATTTCCCCGGCACCGACCGCTGGAAGATGACGCTGCGCTTAGCCTATGCCGACGGCCTGCCCTTCGGAGCACCGCACCGGGGCATCGAGGCACAGAGCTTCCGCGCCCCTGCCTACAAGCGTGCCGACATTGGCATGAGCTACCTCGCCTTGGGAGGTGAGAACGGAGTGGCAAGAAGCAAGAGTTGGGGCGTGAAGCGCGTATGGCTGGGCCTTGACTGTCTCAACCTCTTCGGCATCAGCAATGTCAACAGCTACTACTGGGTGACCGATGTCACCAACCGCCAGTGGGCCGTGCCCAACTATCTGACAGGCCGCCAAATCAACGGCAGGGTTGTCGTAGAGTTCTGATTCTTCTTTGTGCTATGCGGAGGAATCAGCCGTTATTTTTGTGAGTTTTTTTAGGTTCTTACGCTTTTTCAGGCGGTAGGTGTGCACGAATACGTGCACCACCCGACCCGGAGGGATAGCCCCGGGCCGTTCAGCTGCACAGCACGGAAAAATGGTCGTTAGAACTTTAGAATCACAGAGCCGCGTGCCTCAAGATTGATGCCTACAGCTCCGTCACGGCTTAGTTCCAATGGCAATTCCTGCCCGGTCAGCAGGTCGGTAGCTTGGCAGCTGCCTTCTTCCAGACCCAGATAGTCGAAAGCGTGAGCGGGAATCGTCAGTCCCATGGTGACGGGCACATCGTCGAAGTTGGACACTACCAGGAGTGTTTCCTTCTTGGCCTTGCGGAAGAAAGCGAATTGCCGGCGATACTGCTGGTTGGCATACATCAGGTCGAACATTGTGCCCTCGCTGACGGCCTTGCTCGTGCGGGCTATTTCCATCACCTTCTTATAGTAGGCAGTGAGCGCCGATGACTGAGCGGGATGCAGTGACCAGTAGTCGAAGATGGTGGTGCGGCCGTCCAGCCCGCTGAAGCCCTCCTGATCCATGCCGCGCTCGCCCCATTCCTGTCCTGCGTAGAGCATGAACGGGTTCTGCTGCATCAGCACACAGGTGACGACGCCGGGCAGTGCCTTCCATGCGTCGCCCACGAAGAAGTCGCTGGCCAAGCGCAGCTCGTCGTGGTTCTCCAGGAAGTAGAGCATGTGGTCCTTGATGTCGTCGGTCTGCTGCCAGGCCCAGGTGATGGCTCCGGTGTCGCGGTGGTGGCACAGCACATCGCTCATGGCGTCGTACATGCCCACCTTGTCGTAGAGCAGGTCGAAACCCGAGGCCAGATAGCGGCGATACTCCTGCGGGTTGTACACCTCGCCGATGAAGATGATGCCGGGGAATGGCTCTTTCACCTGCGGCGTGGCCCATGCCCAGAACTCGGCAGGCACCATCTCAGCCATGTCGCAGCGGAAGCCGTCGATGCCCTTTGCTGCCCAGTAGAGCAGGATGTGCAGCATCTTCTTCCATGTGTCAGGGATGGGGTCGAAGTGGCCCACGCGTCCGGCGTAATAGTCCACGCCGTAGTTCAGCTTCACCGTCTCGTACCAGTCGTTCACACCCGGTGCATTGTGGAAGCAGTCGTTGCCGGTGGCTTTCGCCGGTGTCTCCTCGTATGGCTGTTGCTCACCGTGATAGAGGTCGAAGTAGGGCGCAAAGCTCTGCCCGGGACAGTAGTAGAAATTGTTCTGCGGGTCGAAGCCGTGCTCCGTGTTGTCGTCTTCGCCCAAGTCGCGCACGCCCTCGGGCTTGGCGATGCTCTTGTACTGGCGTGCCACATGGTTGGGCACGAAGTCGATGATCATCTTCAGCCCGGCGCGGTGGGTGCGGTTGACCAGACGCTCAAACTCCTCCATGCGCTTACTGACATTGACGGCCAGGTCGGGGTCGATGTCGTAATAGTCGGTGATGGCGTAGGGCGAGCCGGCGCGTCCCTTCACCACGGCAGGATGCTGGCGTGGGATGCCATACTGCGAGTAGTCGGTCATGGTGGCGTGGCGGATGACGCCCGTGTACCACACGTGTGTCACGCCCATCTCGCGAATCTGCTTCAACACCGACGGCGAGAAGTCGTTCAGCTTGCCGCAGCCGTTCTCCTCTATCGTTCCGAAAGGCTTACGCGTCTGACAGCTATTGCCATACAGACGCGTAAAGACTTGGTAAATGATGATCTTACTCGATGCCATGGGCGCTCACTTCCTTGTTAATCTTGGCAATCATGCCTTGCAGGGCCTTGCCGGGACCGCACTCTGTGAAGTCGGTGGCACCGTCGGCTATCATGTTCTGCACACACTGCGTCCAACGCACGGAGCTGGTGAGCTGTGCGATGAGGTTGGCCTTGATCTCGGCGGCGTCGGTGTGAGGCTTGCCGTCCACATTCTGATAGACGGGGCACTTCGGCATCTGGAACTCTGTGGCCTCGATGGCAGCCTGCAGCTCGTCCTTGGCAGGCTGCATCAGCGGGCTGTGGAAGGCGCCGCCCACCTTCAGCGGCAGGGCGCGCTTGGCACCGGCAGCCTTCAGCTGTGCGCAAGCCTCGTCAATGGCCTCGATGTTGCCGGAGATGACCAGCTGGCCGGGGTTGTTATAGTTGGCGCAGACCACGACGTGGCCCTCGCGGTTGATACCGGCGCAAATCTCCTCCACCTTCTCGTCGGCCAAACCGATGATGGCGGCCATCGTGGAGGGCTGGGCCTCGCAGGCTTTCTGCATGGCCATGGCGCGGGCGTAGACCAGTTTCAGACCGTCCTCAAAGCTCAGTGCACCGGCGGCTACCAAGGCCGAGAACTCGCCCAGCGAGTGGCCGGCGGTCATGGCGGGCTGAAAAGCGTCGCCCATGCAGATGGCGCTGATAACAGAGTGGAGGAAGACGGCGGGCTGCGTCACCTTGGTCTGGCGAAGGTCTTCGTCGGTGCCCTCAAACATGATGTCGGTGATGCGATAGCCCAGAATGTCGTTGGCTTTCTCGAAAAGTTCTTTTGCGGTCTCGTTGTTGTCGTAGAGGTCCTTGCCCATGCCTACGAACTGTGCCCCCTGTCCGGGGAAAACAAATGCTTTCATTTCTTTATACTGTGTTAAAATACCTATTAAAGATTAGTGTTCCATGATTCTCTTTTTCCCCTGATAGTCCAAGCGGCCCTCATGCTCCAGGAAGCTGATGATGAGGTCGGCCGTCTTCTTGTTGATGCTGTGGCCCTGGTCGCTGCGGGGCGCATCGCAGATGGAGGCCACGTAGCTGTTGGTCACCACCTTGTACTTCTTTTTCAGGTCAAACTTCTTGCCGTCGAGCGTTTTCACGGTGAGCTTCTTCACCACGCGGGGATTGCTCTTGTCGCGCTCCACGTCGCAGGTGATGCCGCTGACGTAGGGGAACTGGTCGTCGTCGTTGACGCAGCAGGAGAGGAGCATGTCGCGCAGCTCCTTGCCAGTGATTTCCATGACGACGGCATCGTTGCCGAAGGGGTCGAGGCGCAGCACGTCGCTGACGGTGAAGTCGCCGGCGGGATGCTCGTCGTAGCGCACACCGCCGTAGTTCTCGATGCCCACGTCGGACCCCGTCTCCTTGATGAAGGCGTCGCACATCAGGCAGCCCAGCTCCTCGTAGGTGCTCAAGGGCTTCTCTATCTGGGCGAGGACGCGCTGGAACGTGGGGTTGTCGCTGAAGAACCGCACCATGTCCTTCACCACCTTGCTCCGGCCCTGATGTTTGGTCACGTCGATGTTCTCAGCCTTCTTCTCCACGATGCGCCACGGCTCGCTGTCGCTGTCGCGTTCTAAAGCCACAGTGATGTGGGTCACCTTCTTCAGCTTGTTCACGTTCTGCGTGATGAGGATGTTGTTGTGCATCTCTCCGCCATTGAGCTGTGTGTGCGTGTGACCGCCGATGATGAGGTCCAGCCAGGGCAGCTTGGCCGATGTCGCCACGTCGCTCTCGTAGCCGTTGTGCGACAGCAGGATAACCACGTCGTTCTGCTTACGCATCCACTCATACTGTGCCACGGTCTCATCGACGGGAGTGAAGCGTATGCCGTGGAAGTTGTCCGGGTGAGAGTCGGGCGTGCCGTGAGTTCCCAGCTGCACGGCGCCCACCACGCCCACGCGGACGCCCTCGACGTCGAAGGTCTTGCAGGGCCGCAGGTGGATGTTCAGCGAGTCGTCGGCGAAGGCGTTGCAGCAGAGGTAGCTGAAGTTCGACAGCGCGATGAGCCGTGCCAGGCCGTGGGGGCCTGAGTCAAACTCATGGTTGCCCAGCGTCGTGGCGTTGAAACCTATCTGGTTCATCAGTGCCACCATGGGGTAGGCGGGTATCTCGTTCATGTCGTTCAGCGGGTCGCCGGTGCGGTTGTCGCCTGCCGAAAAGACCAGCAGGCCGGGGTAGAGCGTGCGCAGGCTGTCGGCAATGTCGGCCAGGGCGGGCATGGCCTCCAGCTTAGCGTGCATGTCGTTGCCCGAGAGGATGTGCACCTCCTTGCGCTCAGCCCTTGCGCCGGCTGTCAGCAGGACGGCCACAAATAGAGTGAAAAGCTTCTTCATGTGTCTTTGGTCTATAACTCCTTTAACTCCCTTAACTCCTTTAAATCCAAAACTTGCGGAAGTTGAATGATTTCTATCTCCTTTCTATTCATCTGGCTCCTTACAGCTCAAACGTGATTTGCTGGCCGTCTGAGAGCGGCGCGTCATGGTCGATGACGTGTCCGGCGGCGTCGTGCACCTCGACATCGTCGATGAGCTGCTTGTCCAGTTTCTTCACGGTGAAGTATCTCAGCAATGCGTTCTTGACGCAGGCTCCGTCGAAGAGCTGCAGCGTCCTGGTGTTAACTTTTACTTTCATAGTCGTATTGTTCGTTTTGAAAAGCGCTGCAAAGGTACGCATTTTCTGCGAGGATAGCGAAGAAAAGGCCGACTTTTTGCAAAAAACGGGCAGATGTGAAAGAAACAGGCTGCTTTTTGTCGGATTCTCAAAGGCAATGATATAGCAGTTGACCCTTTGCAGAAAGGATTTATGCGCAGCCATCCCCTCCCTTCAAGGGGAGGGGCAGGGGGGGGGTCTGTACTGTCAGTAATGTTATTTGCTGCCCCT
>JAEEPZ010000171.1 GCA_016285055.1 Prevotella sp. | reverse complement strand
GGCAGATGCCCTCCAAAAACAGCCTCAATGCCGAAACGAGGTGACCCAAAACGACCCACTATCTGGACATAACTGTCTTATTTACAGTAAAATGATTTTTTTATGACAAAATCCTGCGGAAAACAGGTCTGCTGCGGCAGGCGGGTTACAAAGTGGAGGGCGTAACCAAGAATTGATCTTGGCGCCAACCAGCAACTCTTTTTTTCTTTTTGAGGCAAGAGAACAATCAGCCCCCATGAGACGATAATCGCTCATGGGGGCCAAACATATATAAATAAGTAGTTCGTTTGTTTTTCTTTTTTTGAGAGGATGTAGGTCTTATGGGACTTATGGGCCTTATGGGACTTATGAGACCTATGGGACTTATGAGACCTATGAGACCTATAGTCTTACAGGATGGTCTTCACTGCCTCCAGCATACCGCGGTCGGCGATGAGGTCGAGGTACTGCTTGACGAGGGCATTGAGGCCCTGCACCTTGTTGAGGTCTTCCTGCCAGATGAATTCAGCAGCGAGGACGCCGTCGGCCACCTTCTGCGTGTCGCCTGTAGCCCACAGCTTCTGCAGCAGCTCAACAATCTTGGCATCGTCGTTGGGCACTATCTCGGCACCGTCGGCGCGCTTGCCACCCTTGTAGTAGGTGATGATGGCAGCGAGACCGAAGACAAGACCCTTGGGCAGCTCGCCCTTGCGCTCCAGATAGGTCTTCACGCCGGGCAGGTCGCGAGCCTGGAACTTCGGGAATGAGTTCAGCATGATGCTGGTCACCTGATGGTCGACGAAGGGGTTGTCGAAACGCTCCAGCACATCGCCGGCAAACTTCTCCAGCTCTTCCATGGGCAAGTCGAGCGTCTGCATCAGCTCGTCGAACTGCACCTTGTGGATATACTTGCTGATGACCTCATGCTGGCAGGCATCGCGTACAATGTTGACGCCGCTGAGGTAAGCCACCGGGCTGAGCACGGTGTGCGGGCCGTTGAGCAAGGTCACCTTGCGCTTGTGGTAGGGCTCCTCTGATGGAACGAAGAGCACGTGCAGTCCGGCCTTGTCAGCGGGGAACTCCTGGGCCACTTCCTTCGGGGCCTCAATCACCCAGAGGTGGAAGTTCTCAGCCTGTACGACGAGGTTGTCGCGATAGCCCACCTTCTCCTGTATCTGAGCAATCTCCTTGCGGGGGAATCCAGGGACGATGCGGTCAACGAGTGTGGCATAGACGCCGCAGCAGTTCTCAAACCACTGGCGGAAGCCTTCGGGCAGTTCCCACAGGTCGATGTACTTGCGGATGCAGTCCTTCAGCACATGTCCATTGAGGAAGATGAGCTCGCAGGGGAAGATGATGAGTCCCTTGGTGGGGTCTCCGTTGAAAGTCTGGTAGCGGCGGTAGAGCAGCTGCACGAGCTTGCCGGGATAGCTGCTGGCGGGTTTGTCGTCGAGCTTGCAGGCAGGGTCGTAGGCAATGCCGGCCTCGGTGGTGTTGGATATGACGAAGCGGATTTCCGGCTGGTCGGCCAGAGCCATGAAGGCGTCGTTCTGTGAGTAGGGGTTCAGTGCGCGGCTGATGACGTCGATGCGCTCCAAGGTGTTCACGGGCTTGCCGTTCTCGCGGCCCTGCAGGTTGACATGGTAGAGACAGTCCTGACCGTTGAGCCACTCAACCATGCCACGCTCGATGGGCTGCACCACAACGACGGAGCCGTTGAAGTTGGTCTTCTGGTCCATGTTCCAGATAATCCAATCTACGAAAGCGCGGAGGAAGTTTCCTTCACCAAACTGAATGACTTTTTCGGGCATCACGCTCTTGGGAGCGAAGTGTTTGTTTAATGGTTTCAGCATTTTTCTTGCGTTTTAGAAGTGTGTGTGTTTTAAGTTGGCGCAAAGGTACGCACTTTTTTATTTACCGCCTAATTTTCACCGTTTTTTTTCTCGGAAAACTCCGTAAAGGTTTGCGGTGATGACGGCTGCCGTAGGTTGCTGCCGATGGCCGGCGGGTTATACCAGCTCTACGTGGCTGATGTCCTGCTCGCGCTCGCAGTAGTGGCAGGTCAGTATGTTGCCGTCCACATGGAAGTGGGTGGCCATAGGCTCGTTGTTGGTGATGCACTTGGGGTTGTTGCACTTCACGATGCCGTGCATCTCGCTGGGTGTCTCCACTGTTTTCTTCTCCACCACTTCGTAGTCGCGGATGATGTTGAGGATGACGTTGGGTGCCACGACGGAGAGACGCGATATCTCATCGTCGGTGAAGAACTTGTCGCTGACCTTGATGATGCCTTTGTTTCCCACTTTCTGCGAGGGGTAATTGATGCCGATGGTGACAGGCGTCTTCAGGTCGAAGAGTCCGAGGAGGCTGGCCACCTGATAGGTCTTGGCGGCGGGGATATGGTCGATGACGGTGCCGTGCTCAATGGCGGCTACGAGGCGTTCTTTCTTGTTCATTTTTTTTCTTTTTTTTCGTTATCACGTTATTACGTTATCACGTTATGACGATGTCTCGTTATCACGTTATAACGTTATTACGTTATCACGCCGTTACGTTATCACGTTATAACGTTATTACGCTGTCACATTATCGCGGCTAATGAATAATCGTGTTGTCGGCCTTTACCTGGTCGAGGGTGATGCCGAGCACATCGGCGAAGATGGCTTCACGGGCAAAGAGGCCGTTGGCAGCCTGCTGGATATAGTAGGCGTGCGGGTTGTCGTCTACGTCCTGGGAAATCTCGTTGACGCGGGGTAGGGGATGCAGAATCTTCATGTTGGGCTTGCAGAGGCGCAGCATGTCGTTGTTGAGGATGTAGACATTCTTCACCCTTTCATATTCCATGAGGTCGCTGAAGCGCTCCTTCTGCACGCGCGTCATATAAATAATGTCGGCATCCTGGATGACCTTCTCGTTGAAGGCGGTATGCTCCTGATAGCGTATGCCCTGGCTCTCGCAGTAGAGCTTGTATTCTTTGGGCATGGCCAGTTCCTTGGGTGCCACGAAATGGAAGGTGGGATTGAAGTGGCGCATGGCCATGATGAGCGAGTGGACGGTGCGTCCGTACTTCAGGTCGCCCACCAGGTAGATGTTCAAGTTCTCCAGCGTGCCCTGTGTCTTATAGATGCTGTAGAGGTCGAGCATGCACTGCGATGGATGCTGATGTGCGCCGTCGCCGGCGTTGACAATGGGCACGGGACTGATCTCGGAGGCATACTGCGCAGCTCCCTCGATGTAGTGGCGCATGACGATGACGTCGGCATAGTTGGCCACCATGAGAATGGTGTCTTTCAGTGTCTCGCCCTTGGTGCCGCTGGTCACCTTGGGGTCGGCGAAGCCTATGACGCGGGCGCCGAGGCGGTTAGCAGCGGTTTCAAACGACAGGCGAGTACGCGTGCTGGGCTCGAAGAAGAGCGTGGCCACCACCTTGCCTTTCAGCAATTCGCGGTTGGGGTGGCGCTCAAACTCGCTGGCCATCTCTATCATGTAGAGAATCTTTTCACGGGTAAGGTTAGCAATGGTTACGAAGTTCATGTCTAAGGAATTGTAGAGTTATAGGGTTGCAGAGTAGTGGAGCTGAGGAGTTGCGTAATATTCTACTTTACCTCCTCACCTCCACATCTCCTATTCAACGGTGACGCTTTTGGCGAGGTTGCGTGGCTGGTCAACATTCTTGCCCTTGCACACGGCGACATGATAGCTGAGCAGCTGCAGTGGGATGGTGGCCACGAGCGGCTCCAGACACTCCAGCACCTCGGGCAGCTCGATGACCTCGTCGGCAATGCGGGCAATGGTGTTGTCGCCCTTGGTGACCAGAGCGATGACACGCCCTTGCCGGGCTTTGATTTCCTGGATGTTCGACAGCACCTTCTCGTACATGGCATCGTGCGTGGCGATGACGACGACGGGCATGTCGCTGTCGATGAGGGCGATGGGGCCGTGCTTCATTTCGGCGGCGGGATAGCCCTCGGCGTGGATGTAGCTGATTTCCTTCAGCTTCAGCGCACCCTCCAATGCCACGGGATAGCTGAAACCGCGGCCCAGGTAGAGGAAGTTATGCGCGTATGTAAATGTACGCGCGAGGTCGGCCACCTTGTCGTTGGTCTTCAGCACCTCGCGTATCTTGTCGGGAATCTCGCTCAGCCCTTTCACCACCTTCAGGTATTCGTCGCGGTCGATGGTGCCCTTGGCCTCGGCCATGGCGAGTGCAATCATGGTGAGCACGGTGACCTGTCCGGTGAATGCCTTTGTAGAGGCCACGCCAATCTCCGGTCCCACGTGGATGTAGGTGCCGGTGTCGGTGGCGCGGGGGATGCTGCTGCCTATGGCGTTGCAGATGCCGTAGATGAAGGCGCCACGCTCCTTGGCCAGCTGTATGGCGGCCAGCGTGTCGGCCGTCTCGCCGCTCTGGCTGATGGCTACGACGACGTCGTCCTCGCCCACGACAGGATTGCGGTAGCGGAACTCAGAGGCATACTCCACCTCGACGGGCACGCGGCAGAACGTCTCGAAGAGCTGCTTGCCGATGAGGCCGGCGTGCCATGATGTGCCGCAGGCCACGATGACGACGCGCTTGGCGGCCAGCATCTGACGGCGGTAGTCGATGAGCGCGCTCAGGGTCACATGGTCGGCCTCTAAGTTGATGCGGCCCCTCATGCAGTTGGTCAGGCACTCGGGCTGCTCGAAGATTTCTTTCAGCATGAAGTGCGGATAGCCGCCTTTCTCTATCTGTCCCAGGTCGATGTCGACGGTCTTCACGGCCAGCTGCTGCTCCTCGCCCAGGATGCTCATCACCTTCAGCTCCTCGCCAAGGCGGATGAAGGCGACGTTGCCGTCCTCGAGATAGACCACCTTGTCGGTGTACTCAATGATGGGGCTGGCATCGCTGCCGAGAAAGAACTCTCCGTCGCCGATGCCCACCACCAGCGGGCTCTGCTTGCGTGCAGCCACGAGCTGGTCGGGGTGGCGCTTGTCCACGATGGCGATGGCGTAGGCGCCGATGACCTGATAGAGGGCCACCTGCACCGCCTGCAGCAGGTCGAGCTTTTTCTTCACCATGATATACTCCACGAGCTGCACCAGCACCTCGGTGTCGGTGTCACTCTGGAACTTGACGCCTTTCTCTTGCAGTTTCGTCTTGATGTCGGCATAGTTCTCTATGATGCCGTTGTGGATGATGGCCAGGTTGTGGCTCTCGGAGTAGTGCGGGTGGGCGTTGCGTGCCGATGGCTCGCCGTGAGTGGCCCATCGTGTGTGTGCAATGCCGATAGTGCCGCTCACATCCTTGTCGGCGCAGTAATCGGTCAGGTTGTCCACCTTGCCTTTCGTTTTATACACGTTCAGCGTGCCCTCCTTGTTGATGAGTGCCACACCAGCTGAGTCGTAGCCGCGGTACTCCAAGCGTCGCAGCCCTTTGATCAATATGGGGTAAGCCTCGCGCTTACCTATGTATCCTACTATTCCGCACATAATGTAATTAAGCGTTTAGTGACTATTGTTTAGTGTTGAGTGTTTTTTGTTCAGTGACTATTATTTCAATAAAGTTGAAGGTTGAAAGTGAAAACTAAACTTTCAACCTTCAACCTTCGTCTTTCAATTTATTTCAGGATGTTGTAGAGCAGCGATGTCAGCGAGATGAGGATGCTGGTGGCCGAGAACCACAGCGTCGTCATGCTGCCCACGCTCGAGTTCTGAGCCTTCACCTTGTTGGGCGTCACGTAGACCACATCGTTCTGCTGCAAGTAGTAGTAGGGCGAGTTGATGATGTTGGCATCATTCAGGTTCAGCTCGGCAATGCTCTTCTGGCCTTTGGAATCCTCGCGAATCAGCTTCACGTTGGTGCGCACACCGTGGATGGTCAGGTCGCCAGCCTGGGCCAGGGCCTCGAGGATGGTGATCTTCTCACGGCTGACGGTGAACGTGCCGGGACGGGCTACTTCGCCGATGACCGAAATCTGATAGCCCGTCATGCGCACAGTGACGATGGGCTTCTCCGACTCGGCAATGTAAGGCTGAATCTTGGTCTGAATCAGGGCCTCTGCCTCCGACTTCGTCAAGCCGCCCACCTTCAGCGTACCGATAATGGGAAACTCAATCATGCCATTGTTGTCCACCAGATAGGTCTGCAGCGTGCCCTGGGAGCCAGAGGAAAGGCTGCGGCCCACGGTGTAGGTGGTGGGGATGGTCAGGTTGAATGGGGTGGACGCCTCGTCCTCGATGGTCTTCACGGTGATGGTGAGCTGGTCTTTGGGCATGATGCGGGCATCATAGAGCAGAGCAGACTGTGAGAGGTCAACACTGTCGGCATTTTGGAAATAAGGCACATCCTTCGTGCTGCCGCAGCCTACCATCATCGTTGCAATAGCGGCGGCGCATAACAATTTCATTAATTTCATAATTATTCCTATGTTTTTATTTCTGCCTGCAAAATTACTGCTTTTTTTTATATCAGGCAAGATTTTCGAAAGAAAATTGTTGGTTGTGGAAAAATCCTGGCTTGTGCGGATGAAATATGACATAGTTACGCCGCTATTTATGTGAGTTGATAGTTGGATATATTCGATAGTCAAAGGCTTGAGGTAGCCCTATTCTCCCCCTTGCAAAGGGGGAGTTAGAGGGGGATTCATTTGCGCATAGGCGAATCCCCCCCCTGTCCCCCCTTTGCAAGGGGGGGAACAAGTTACCTCTGCAGTGGCCACACGACGGCGCAGCCATTCCTGCAGGG
>JAEEPZ010000042.1 GCA_016285055.1 Prevotella sp. | reverse complement strand
TGCAGTTTCAAGGCAGCATGGGTTTTAAAAGTTTCCTGCCGAGAAACCATCGGTTTCTCGGCAGGAAACCAAAGGTTTCTCGGCAGGAAACCTAATGCATAAAAGCCCCAGATGGCAAAAAGATACATGTTTTTTTTCTCAGGCCGCTTCGCGGTATTAACCCACATAGATAGAGCCGTAACCATGTCATCATTTCATCCGTACAGGTCGAAAAGGTTCTGCGAGATTTTGCGTGGGTGAATAGAATTTGTTTGTTTCTTTCCCCTGGCTTTTGCAAAGACTGCTGAATGATAAATTATGTTAAAGGGCGAAATAAAACTCCCTATTTCTGACTCCCAACTCCCAACTTTTCACTATCTTTGCCCAATAAATACTGACCTATGATGAAAAAGACTTTTCTAATCCTTGCCGCGTTGCTCCTTATGGCAACGACAGGCGCGAATGCCCAGAAGCAGTACCAGCTCTACGGCATTGGCTTCTACAATCTGGAGAACTTGTTCGACACCTGCCATGATGTGGGGCACAACGACTATGAGTACCTGCCCGACGGCACCAACCGCTGGACAGGACTGAAATATACGCACAAGCTGCGCAACATGGCACAGGTGCTGTCGGAGATGGGCACCGACCGCACGGCGCTGAAAGACATCGGCTGTGCCGCCATCGGCGTCAGCGAGGTGGAGAACGCCAAGTGTCTCGCCGACCTCTGCGAGCAGCCAGTGCTGAAGGCCCGCAACATGCAGTTCGTGCACATAGAGGGACCCGACCAGCGTGGCGTGGACTGTGCACTGCTCTACAACCCGAAGCTCTTCAAGGTCAACGACGTCAAGCTTGTGCCCTATATCTACGTCAAGCCTGAGGACTCGCTGCGTGCCACGCGCGGCTTCCTCACCGTGAAGGGTACGATGGCTGGCGAGGATGTGGCTATCATCGTCAACCACCTGCCGTCGCGCTTCGCTGGCTCTTTCTACCGAGAGGAGGGCGGACGGCAGATACGCTTGGTGAAGGAAGAGCTGATGCGCGAGAACCCCAACGTGAAGCTGTTCATCATGGGCGACATGAACGACGACCCGCAGGACAAGTCGATGTCGGAAGCCTTGGGTGCCGTGCGCAAAATAAAGAATGTGGAAGAAGGCGGACTTTGGAATCCTTGGTGGGACGTGCTGGCATCAGGAACGGGTACATTGCAATATGATGGCGGTTGGAACCTTTTCGACCAAATTATCCTTTCAAAGACCCTGCTTGACACCCATCACATGAAGAGCGGCAAGCCCGTAGACCTGAAGAAAATCGACTGTTCGACGCTGAAATATTTCGGCCACCAGATTTTCCGCCGCGACTACCTCTTCCAGCGTGAAGGCCGCTACAAGGGCAACACCAAGCGCACTCATGCCGGCGGCGTGTGGCTCGATGGCTATAGCGACCACCTGCCTACCGTAGTCTATGTAGTGAAGGAAGTGAAGTGACTACAGCTTGAATTATTCAAGAATATTTAAAGTGTACAGAGCCTATGAACACTCTGTACAAAGCTTGTGTACACAGTGTACAGAGCCTTTGTACACTTCTTTACGGTTTTCTGCGTGAACAGCGCAGTGATGCCGTCAATTCAGGGACTTTAGAAAAAGGCATGAATAATCCGAGTTAGAACTTCAGACTTCAGAACTTCAGACTTTAGTATTTAGCCCTTGAGGTAATTTTATTCTCCCCCTTGGAAAGGGGGAGTTAGAGGGGGATTCTTTTGCGCGAAGTCATCCCCTCCTAACCTCCCCTTTCCAAGGGGAGGAATAAGTTTCCTTTGAGGCAGTGTGGTAGAGAAGCCCCGAAGAGATGGGCTTTCTTTGAGGCAGCGTGGGGGAAAAGCCCCTTCGGGACCTGCCGTCAAAAAAACTATGGTCAGACGCCGGTGACGATGCCCTCGATGTAGGTCTTGAGGATATGTATGCCGGTCTTGTTGTCGCCGCCCCAGGGGATGATGATATCGGCGAATTTCTTGGTCGGCTCTATGAACTGCTCGTGCATGGGCTTGAGCACCTTCTCGTAGCGGTCGAGCACCATGTCGACGGTGCGTCCGCGCTCCACCACGTCGCGGCGTATGTTGCGGATGAGGCGCACGTCGCTGTCGGTGTCGACGAAGATTTTCAGGTCCATCATGTCGCGCAGCCGCTTGTAGTGCAGCGTCATGATACCCTCGATGATGATGACGGGCTTGGGCTCCACATGGATGGTCTCTTTCTGGCGGTTGCTCTCAATGTAGGAGTAGGTGGGCTGTTCGATAGCCTTGCCGCTCTTCAGCTGGTGTATCTGTTCAGTCAGCAGCTTCCAGTCGAAGGCGTCGGGGTGGTCGAAGTTGATGGCCTTGCGCTCTTCGGGAGTCATGTCGGTGGTGTCGTTATAATACGAGTCGAGGGGCACCACGGCCACGCAGTGGGGGGGCAGCGCTCGGGCGATGTGCTTCACGACGGTGGTCTTGCCCGAGCCCGTTCCGCCGGCTATTCCGATAATGGTCATTTCAGTGTAGTAGTTTAAAGGTTCTACAATTACTCCTCTGTAATAATGATGTCTCCGTCTTTGGCCTTCGTTCCCTTGTAATCAGAGGCACGCCGCACCTGAGCCTGCGTTTTCTCATAGCGCTTGCGGATGCGGTAGAACAGGAACGAGTAGCCCATCTCGATGATGGCATAGACTATCGAGGTGATGCCCAGGATGGTCGTTGTGGTCTTGGCAGGCACCAGACCTTTGATCATGGCGAACAGTGCAGCCAGCACGATGAGGCAGGGGGGTATCCACAGCAGCCCGTCCACCGGCTCCATCTTGCGTGCCGACATCAGGTTCATGACCAGATTGACGCCGCCCAGTATCAGCACGCCGCCCACTAAGTACATGGCCCAGGTCAGGAAGTCGGTCGTCTGTGTCAGCGACAGGATAAGGCCCAGCAGCACACTGCCCAAGCCCACGATGGGGAATATCGGCTGGCCGCCGTTGCTCTTGTCTTTCACCTCTTCGCCGTTGTCCATCATGCGGAAGTCGGCCTTCTTGCGGCGCAGGTTGATCCATTCCACCAGCGACACCACGCCGGCAATGAGAAACATGATGCCCAGCGCGATGGTCAGGCCTTTTAACACGGCTTCGTCATACTTCAACAGCAGCACGCCTACCACGATGGCGGCGAGGGCACGGATAATGGAAATCTGGAAAAGTTTCATAGATGTCTCGGTTTTGTTCTGCAAAGTTACGAAGAATCGCTTAAACTGCCAACGATTTGGTAAAGTTTTTTTCGCGCGCGTACATTTATATTTTATATAGGGTAAAAAACACGCGGAGCCTACTTTTTGTGGGCTGCAAGAAGAGTCGTAAAAAAACAGACAGTTTTTTTCACTTCTTTAGAGGCTGTTTTTTAAAAAAGTGCTACCTTTGCACCGCAAAACAAGAATCCCACTATGAAGAGACAACTTTTTCTTACGGCACTGCTGGCCTTTGCGCTTCTGGCCTCCTGCCGTCGCACCAATACGCAGCCCTCGGATGAGATGAGCACCTTCTCCCAGGCTCAGCAGTCCTCTGGGGCCGATAGGTCTCATGAGTCCTATAGGTCCCATGAGACCCATGAGTCCCATGAGACTCAACAGTCCCCCATCGACCTGACGAAACAGCGCGTGGGGCGTGGTGTCAGCGACAGAATCCTCACCCGCAAGGCTTACGTCACCAGCTACAACAAGCAGACACGTTGCCCTAACTGGGTGGCGTGGACCCTGACGAAGGCGCATACTTATGGCAGCATACAGCGTGAGAATGAGCGCTTTGAGGAAGATACTGACGTGGCCACGCCGCGTGCCACCTTCCAGGACTTCTACAACTCGCGCTATGACCGCGGCCACATGTGCCCGGCGGGCGACAACAAATGGGACGAGGAGGCGATGACGCAGTCATTCCTCCTGACCAACATCTGTCCGCAGAACCACGGTCTGAATAAGGAAGACTGGAACGACCTGGAGATGCAGTGCCGCACGTGGGCGCGCCGCTATGGCGAGATTACCATTGTCTGCGGTCCGCTCTTCGAGGACGAAAATCCTCGCCAGATAGGGCGCAACCATATCACCGTGCCCTCGGGATTCTTCAAGGTCGTCTGCCGCATGAAGCCAAAACCTGCCGCTGTTGGCTTCATTTTCAAAAACAATGGCAGTTCGCAGCCCTGGCGCCAGCAGGTCGTGAGTATTGATGACGTGGAGAAGCGCACAGGCTTCGATTTCTTTCACACCCTGCCCGATGATGTGGAGAACACAGTAGAAGCGATGGACGATATAGAAGAGTGGTAGGCAGTGTATGACCCCTGGCAGCTAATCGTCTGCCTCGTCATACATGCTTTCCTTCTCAAAAAGAGTCATATACATGCGCAGGGTGTCCTTGTACGGCTTCTTTACTTCGTTGGCGGTGAAGCCGCAACGCTCGTAGAAGCCTACGGCACTATGTTCCTTAGTGGCAAGCGCCTCAACCGTGAGGAATTGGCAACCGGCAAGTGTCTGTCTTCTGGCCAAGTCTTTTATTTGCTTGACAAGAAAATCGCCGATATGCTTACCTCTCCATTTCTGCTGAACTGCCAAATAGGCAATATCCATTGCAGGATACCGGGGCTTGGCATAGAATGTTTCTTCGTAATTCCGAGCCACATCAGGTGTACCTGCCATAGATATACCCGTCTGCAGTTCTTCCTTGTCATCAGCGTCAAGGTCAAGAGAATCAAAACTGAGAGCAAAAACAGCTACCAGTTCTTCCTCATGAGTCACAGAATATGCTTGGCAGAAATGATTCTCTACACTCAGGCGAAAATCACCCCGAATGAAATGATCCATAGATTCAACTCCGGAATGAAAATCATGAAGGATTTCGAAATCTTTCAATATCCTTATGCGTAATTCATTATGGAATGAATTTATTCTGTTTCCCATACAGCAGTCCAGTATTTTTCACTTTCTTTCAGTCTGCGGCGTGCCTCTTTCTCTTTTTCGGTGAGGTTTCCAGTCATGGCACGGCGAAGGGCAGCCCGAATCTCTCGTGAGAACTCAGGGGTGATGGGCTCGCGTGGTGAATATACTCCTAACATAACAAATCCTCCTATTCTGGTGTTTGTACATTACTGCTATGGTGCAAAGATACAAACTTTCTCTTAAACATCAAAGAAAAACTGAAGAAAAATGCGAAAAAGTTTGGCTGTGACAGGAAAAAGGATTAACTTTGCAGGTTGAAAACAAAAAGCGACATAAGAGCGTGAAAATAAAACAAGTGCTGGAAGCCCTTGAAAGATTCGCGCCCCTGCCGCTGCAGGAAAGCTGGGACAATGCGGGCCTGCAGATTGGATTGACAGAGGCGGAGGTTTCAGGGGCATTATTGTGTTTAGACGTCACTGAGGCCATCATCGATGAGGCCGTGGCGAAGGGCTGCAACCTCGTGGTGAGCCATCATCCATTGCTCTTCCGAGGGCTGAAGCAGGTGAGCGATGCCACCGATGTGCAGCGCACTGTCCGCAAAGCCATTGTAAACGATGTGGCCGTTGTGTCGATGCACACCAATCTTGACAATGCCCGTGGCGGTGTGAATTTCAAGATTGCCGAGCGCCTCGGCCTGCAGCGTGTGCACTTCGGCCTCGAGCCCGTTCCCAATGAGAGCAGTGTGCTCGGCGGCATCTCTGCTGAGAATGTAGCCAGTGCGACTCCCGCCGAGAAAGGCCAGTGGGTGATGGGCGAGCTGCCTAAGCCGCTGGTGGCGTGCGACTTCGTGCTGAATGTGAAGAAGCAGATGGATGCCGAGAGCGCCATGTGCAACCAACTGCTGCGCCGTCCCATCAGTCGTGTGGCCATCTGCGGAGGTGCCGGCGACTTCCTCATCGACGAGGTCATCGCCCACGGTGCCGATGCCTTCATCACAGGCGAGATGCACTATCACCAGTATTTCGGCCACGAACAGCAGATTCAGCTCTGCGTCATAGGCCACTACGAGAGCGAGCACTTCACCGCTGAGCTGCTGCGCGACATCATCCAGCGCGACTGCCCCGGCGTGCGCTGCGAGATAGCTGAAACGAATACAAATCCAATATTATATCTTTAGGCCCGCGCCCCTGTTTGCGGCCTTCCCTTTGGGGGATAAGAGAGGGGCTTCATTTATATATGGCAAAGAAAGAACTGACCGACCTCTCCGTAGAGGAGAAATTGAAGACACTCTTCCAGTTGCAGACCGCCCTGTCGTCTATCGACGAGAAGAAAGCCCTGCGTGGTGAGCTGCCTTTGGAGGTGGAGGACTTGGAGGCTGAGATTGAAGGCCTCACCACCCGCATCGACCGTATCAAGGCTGAGATTGAGGAATTTGAGCGCGCCATCTCGCAGAAGCGTGGCGAAATCATTGAGAGCCAGGCCAATGTAGACCGCTACAAGCAACAGCTCAACGAGGTGAGAAACAACCGCGAGTTCGACACGCTGTCGAAGGAGATAGAGTTCCAGTCACTTGAGATAGAGCTCTGCAACAAGAAAATCAACGAGGCCACGCGCCGCATTGAGGAGAAGAACGTGGAGCTGGACACCAGCGCCGCCGTGCTGGAGGAGAAACAGGGCGACCTGGAGTTGAAGAAGAGCGAGCTTGACGAGATTATGGACGAGACACGCAACGAGGAGGACGTCCTGCGTGAGAAGGCTCATGAGCTGGAGTCCAGGATTGAGCCGCGCCTGCTCACCTCGTTCAAGCGCATCCGCAAGAACGCCCGCAATGGTCTCGGCATTGTCTACGTGCAGCGCGATGCCTGTGGCGGCTGCTTCAACAAGATTCCGCCCCAGCGTCAGCTCGACATCAAGATGCACAAGAAGATCATTGTCTGCGAATACTGTGGACGCATCCTCATCGACCCAGAGCTGGCCGGCGTAAAGACCGAGAAGCCCGTCGTGGTGGAGGATAAGAAGACCGTACGCCGTCGCACGACTGGAACAGGCGTGAAGAAGACTTCTACCTCAAAGAAGGCTACCGACGCCAACGATATGGTGTAAGCCAATAACCGTTAACCAATAAACAATAACCGTTAGCCCAATGCGCAGCTAACGGTTATTGTTTTTTGTTTATTGGTATTGTGCGCAGCTAACGGTTATTGTTTATTGGTTATTGTTTATTGTACTGTAGTCGGGTATGTCGCTCATAAACTCATAGCTGCGGCGGGCGTAGTCCATGCGGCAGCAGAAGTGCTGGCAACCGTTTGACACGATAAGGTAGTCTACGTGCAGCAGGATGTTGTAGGCCGTGATTTGGTCGAAAACACGCTGTGTGATGGCCACGTCGGGGGCTTTGTACTCGACAATCATTTGCGGCTGCAATGTGGCGCTGTAGAGCACAGTGTCGCATCGCAGACGCTTCTCGCCAACGCGCAGTTCCAGCTCGTTGGCCAGCAGGCCCTTGGGATAACCCTTGTGCTCTACCAGGAAATGCACAAAGTGCTGGCGCACCCACTCCTCGGGCGTCAGCGCCACATAGCGTCGGCGCAGAAAGTCGAAAATCTCACGCTTCCCGTCGCGCTCACGCCATCTGACATCGTAGGAAGGAAGGTTGATGTCCATTTTTATAGAAACATTTTGATGCAAAGGTACAAATAATTGCAGTTTTTTTCCTATCTTTGCAGCAAAATTTCTGTTTGTTATGAAGAAAGTCTTTTTTTTAGTGGCCGCTATGGCCATGAGCCTGCTGCAAAGTCATGCACAGGACGTGAAGGTAGAGTTCATCACTCCCTCTATTGTACACATCGTGAAGGGGCAGCCCACCAAGTCACTGGTGGTGACAGCAAAGCCTGAGAATGTTCAATGCTCTACAAGCAACGGCCAATGGAAGAGCAGCGAGTTGATCGTGAAGAAGGACGCACGGGGCAACCTGACGTTCCTCACCGCAAGGGGCAAGGTGCTGCTCAAGGAGAAGGGCTGCGACGTGGCTGAGGTCCGTCAGACCTTTACCTTGGACAAGGATGAGGCCATCTACGGCTTGGGTACCATCCAAAACGGCAAGATGAACCGCCGAGGCGAGAAAAAACGCATGGAGCAGTCGAACCTCGAGGACTTCCAGAATGTGCTGCAGAGCATCAAGGGATGGGGCATCTACTGGGAGAACTACTCTCCAACGCTCTTTGAGGACAACGCCGACGGCATGACCTTCGATGCAGAGGCCGGCGAGGGCATCGACTATTACTTCATGTATGCAGGAAGCACCGACGGCATCATTGCCCAGATGCGCCACCTCACGGGCGACGTGCCCATGTTCCCCCTCTGGACCTACGGCTACTGGCAGTCGAAGGAACGCTACAAGACGGCACGCGAGACCGAAGGCATCGTCGACCAGTACCGTGCGCTGAACGTTCCCCTCGACGGCATCATACAGGACTGGCAGTATTGGGGCTCCAACTACTTGTGGAATGCAATGGACTTCCTGGCCGAAGACTTCTCCAATGGCAAGCAGATGATAGACAACGTCCACAAGAAACATGCGCACTTCATGATTTCCATCTGGGCCAGCTTCGGACCGCAGACGCAGCAGTTCCGTGAGCTGAACGAGAAAGGCCTGCTGTTGCCCATCGAGACGTGGCCGCAGAGTGGCATCTCTCACATTTGGCCCCCGGTGATGAAGTATCCGTCGGGTGTGAAGGTCTACGACGCCTTCCATCCCGAGGCACGCGCCATCTACTGGAAATATCTGAAGACGCTCTACGACTACGGCTGCGATGCCTGGTGGATGGACTCCACCGACCCCGACTTCTTCAATCCCCGCGAGAGCGACTACGCCCACAAGGTCTATGGCGGCACATGGCGCTCGCAGCGCAATGCCTTCCCCTTGGAGACCGTACGCGGCATCTATCAGGCCCAGCGCAAGGACGACAGGGGCAAGCGCATCTTCATCATGACGCGCTCCTCCTTCGCCGGACAGCAGCACTATGGCTCGAACATGTGGAGCGGCGACGTCAACTCATCGTGGGACATGCTGCGCAAGCAGGTGCCGGCAGGACTGAGCTTCACACTGACTGGCAATCCCAACTTCAATACCGATATCGGCGGATTCTTCTGCGGCTCCTATAACACCCGTGGCGGTGGCTCGGCCCCGAAGAACCCGCAGTTCCAGGAGCTCTATGTGCGCTGGATGCAGTACGGACTGTTCTGCCCCGTCTTCCGCAGTCATGGAGCCGATGCACCGCGTGAGATATGGCAGTTTGGTCAGAAGGGCGAGCCCGTCTACGATGCTATCGAGAAGCAGATTCGCCTGCGCTATCGGCTCATACCTTATCTCTATAGCACAGCCTGGCAGGTGACGAGCAACAACGACAGCTACATGCGGCCGCTCTTCGCCGACTTCGCCAGCGACAAGCGCGTGTGGAACATGACCGATGAGTTCCTCTTCGGCCACAGCATCTTGGCATGCCCCATCGTTGACCCGCAGTACACCGAGGAGAAAATCATCCGCACCAATGCCATGACCGGCTGGGATCGCCAGAACGTGGCCGGTGGTTCTGCCGCTGGAGCCGTCGACTTCACCGCTGCCAAAACCGCCACGAAATACCTGCCGAAGGGCGCAGTCTGGTACGACTTCTGGACCAACCAGCGCTATCAGGGCGGCAAGGACGTGACACTCGAGACCACTCTCGACCGCGTGCCGATGTTTGTGCGGGCAGGCAGCATCCTGCCACTCGGACCCGAGATGCAGTATGTGGGCGAGAAACCGTGGGACAACCTCGAGCTGCGCGTCTATCCCGGTGCCGACGCCTCGTTCACCCTCTATGAGGACGAAGGCGACAGCTACAACTACGAGCGGGGCGTCTACACCACCATCACCATCACCTGGAGTGACCGCGCCCGCACATTGACCATCGGCCAGCGCCAAGGTTCCTTCCCCGGCATGTTGCAGCAGCGACAGTTCACCGTCGTCATGCCCGATGGCACCACGAAGACAGTCAGCTACGACGGCAAGGAAACACAGCTGCGCCTGTAAACAGATGAACGATGGTTCTTCCTGCCAAAATAGATCACCTCGGCACGCCCGCCGGACGCGTGGTGCACGTATTCGTGCACACCCACTAGCTGAAAAAACGGAAGAACCTCGGTTTTTAAATTCGCCAGCGTTCCGCGTAAACAACGCAGTGATGCCGTGAATACAGGGACTCAAGAAAAAGGCATGAATAATCCAAGCTAACGTAATAACAGATGAAACGTCTCTTTTTGTTCTCCATCTTGCTTTGGGCTGGCCTCAGTGCTTCAGCAAAGACAAGGCAGTTGTTTGATGATGGCTGGCTGTTTACACGTCAGGGCCAGACAGTCAAAGTGAACCTTCCCCACGACTGGGACATCTACTGCGCACCCGACCCCGCAACGGGCGCCACGAAGGAGGGCGGAGGATGGTATCCCGGTGGCAAGGGAGAATACAGAAAGACGTTTAAGACACCCGACGCAGAAATAGTCAGGCTTCATTTCGAAGGCGTCTATCAGAAAGCCGAGGTCTTCGTCAACGGACACAAAGCCGGACAGCACGCCTACGGCTATACGCCCTTTACAGTCACTGTGACACCTTATTTATATAAGGACAAGCAGTTGAATGAAGTGGTGGTGAAGGTCGACAACAGTGAGCAGCCCAACTGCCGATGGTATTCGGGATCTGGCATCTATCGCCATGTGTGGCTCGAGACAATGCCGGCGCTCCACATCGCAGAAAACGGCATCTATGTCACAACGCAGGAGGTGACGCCCGAGAAGGCAACGATGCGTGTGGACGTGACGGTGGTTAACGAGAGCGAACGTGACAGACAGGCGGCAGTAGCCGTGGGCAGCGGACAACTGATAGTGAGCCTGGCCGCAGGAGAGACGAAGAACTTGACGACAACCATCACCGTGCGATCACCACAGCTATGGTCGCCCGACAGTCCGACGCTTTATGACGCGACGGTTGACCTCCGTGATGGCGGCACGACCATCGACCGGCGGACGGTGAAGTACGGCATCCGCTCCTTCTCCTTCGATGCCAGCCGAGGGTTTGTGCTTAACGGCAAACCCTTGCTCATCAATGGCGCATGCGTCCACCACGACGACGGCGTTTTAGGCGCCATGGCCTTCGATGCTGCCGAAATACGCAAGGTGAGGCTGATGAAGGAAGCGGGATTCAACCTCATACGCACCAGTCATAATCCCACGACGCGGGCATTCCTCGATGCATGCGACAGCATTGGAATGCTCGTCATCGACGAGGCCTTCGACGGATGGCGCGCTGCCAAGACTCCTTATGACTATTCCACACTTATTGACTCTTGCTACAAGGACGACATCCGTGAGATGGTGCTGCGCGACCGCAACCATCCCAGTGTCATCTGCTGGAGTATAGGCAACGAGGTCATCGAGCGAAAGGACATACGCGTCATCACTACCGCCAGAAAGCTGAAAAATGCCATCCTGAAGTACGACGACACACGGCCTGTCACAGAGGCACTCTGCGCCTGGGACAGTGACTGGGAAATCTATGACCCTCATGCAGAGGTGCTCGACGTGGTGGGATACAACTACATGATTCACAAGCACGCCTCCGACCACCTACGCGCTCCGCAACGGGTGATGTGGCAGACAGAGAGCTATCCGCGCGATGCGTTCAAAAACTGGGCATTGGTCAACGACCATCCTTACATCGTAGGCGACATCGTCTGGACCGGACTCGACTATTTAGGCGAGTCGGGCATCGGGCGTTATTACTACGAGGGCGAGCGCCCCGGAGAACACTACGTCAGCGGCGGACAGCCCGACTGGCACGGAGCATATTGCGGCGACGTCGACATCACGGGATGGAGAAAGCCCATCAGCCACTACCGGGAGATGCTGTGGAAGGATGCTGACGCCGCAAAGCCCTACATCGCAGTAAGAGAGCCAGACGGATACTATGGCAAGATTCACACCACAGCATGGAGCGTATGGCCCACCTGGGAGAGCTGGAACTGGCCCGGATGGGAAGGCAAACCCATAGAGGTGGAAATCTATACCAAGGCGCCTTATGTGGCACTCTACTGCAACAACACCCTCATCGGCAAAGAGAACGTCAGCCAGGACACTGGCTATAAAGCTGTCTTCACCCTCAATTACGAGCCTGGAACGCTTGATGCCGTCACCGACTTGGGCGATGCTGTCATCGCTACCGCCGGCGAGCCTGCCGCTATCCGACTCACCCCCGACCGCCGCGTCATCGCCGCCGATGGCCAGGACTTGGCCTTCATCACCCTCGAGGTCGTCGATAAAGAGGGACACGTATGCCCACAGGCCGACATCCAATGCGAGGCGATGGTCAAAGGTGCTGGGGAACTGCTGTCATTCGCCTCAGCTGACCTCAAAGATCGTGAGCCTTATACATCACCGAGAGTGAAGACATGGAAAGGACGAGCACTTCTCGTCATACGCAGCAGCCAGAAAAGCGGAGTTGTCAAACTCAGCGTCAAGAGCACCTTGCCCACAGCCTCCCTCACCATCAAGACCGAAAAAGCACAATGAACAAGACGTTCCTTTCGGCATTCCTCCTCGCCGCCCTCAGCAGCCATACCGCCACGGCTGTTGACCTCACCAAGGCCACCATCATCTACCAGAACAACGACGCACCACTGGTCAAGCACATGGCCGCAGTCTTAGCCGACGACATCGAAAGGGTGTCGGGCGTAAGGCCGGCGGTGGCAGCGGATAGGGCACAAGGCACCACAGTCATACTCGCCACCACAAACCACAGCCGACGCCACAGGGAACTGCGCGGAGCATGGGAGCGCTATGCCATCGACACCGAGGGCGACGCACTCTATATCACAGGCAGCGACGCACGGGGACTGGCCTATGGCGTGCTGCATGTCAGCGAAGCCATAGGCGTCAGCCCATGGTACTGGTGGGCCGATGTCCCCTATGTGGCAACGCAGACGCAACAAACAGCCCGCGATTACAAGGAGAACTACGTCAGCAAGTCGCCTACCGTGAAATACCGCGGCGTGTTCATCAACGACGAGGACTGGGGGATGAAGACCTGGGCGGCAAACAACTTCGAGAAAGACCTTGGCGACATCGGACCAAAGACTTACGACAAGGTCTGCGAGCTCATACTCCGACTCAAAGGCAACATGCTCGCACCCGCCATGCACACCTGCACCGGCGCCTTCTATTCACATCCTGAAAGCCAGGTCATGGCCGACAAATGGGGCATCATGATGACGACGAGCCACTGCGAGCCGCTGCTGTTCAACAACGCCGCCCCCTCGGAATGGACCAAGGAAAGGGACGGCGAGTGGAACTACGAGACAAACAGCGCCACCATCCTGAAGAAACTCGACAACCGCATACGTGAGACTGCGCAGTACGACAATATCTACACGATGGGCATGCGCGGACTGCATGACGAGGCCATGAAAGGCAGTACCGACCCGAAAGACCGGGCCCGCACGCTGGAGAAGGTATTTGAAAAACAGCGCCAAATCCTCACGAAATATAAACATCAGCGTGCTGACAAACTGCCGCAGATCTTCGTGCCCTATAAAGAAACGCTCGACATCTACGATGCCGGCCTGCGCGTGCCTGACGACATCACCATCGTATGGCCCGACGACAACTACGGATACATGAAGCGCGTCAGCAATGCCGCCGAACAACAGCGCAAAGGCGGCAGCGGTGTTTATTACCACATCAGCTACCTCGGCACACCCCACGACTACCTGTGGCTGCCCAGCACCGCCCCGATGCTGATGTACCACGAACTGAAGAAAACCTACGATGCCGGGGCCGACCGCTACTGGTTGCTCAACGTGGGCGACATCAAGCCGGGAGAGGTGGAGATGCAGATGTTCATGGACATGGCCTGGGACTTCTCGGCATTTTCTTACGAGAACGCCAATCGTTACCAGGCTGAGTGGCTCGCACGTACCTTTCTTACCTCGAAAGACAATATGACGAGCCGTCTGACGGAGCTGACTGCCCAGTTCCAGTTCATTCTCGACCATTATTATCGCCTGGCCTGGAACCGCAAGCCCGAGTTCATGGGCTATGAGTTTGAGTGGAGCGGCGAACGGCTTGACGCCCTCCACGACACCGATTTCAGCTTTGATGACGGTTCGGCGCAGAAGCGTCTTCTGGATTATGAGAACATCTGCGAAGCCTACGACATGATTGAGCGGAATGTTGCACCCGAACAGCGTCCCGCCCTCTTTGAGATGCTGGGCTACGCCGTGCACTCCGCCTGCCAGATGAACCGTAAGTTCCTCTACGCTCAGCTCAACCATGAGACGGGTAGCGCTGTCTATGCCGTAATGGCCCTCAACGCCCAAGACAAGATAGAGCAGCTGCGCAAGCAATATAACGAACAGCTCGATGGCAAGTGGAATGAGATGATCAGCGAGATTCCCCCCGGCTTCTGCGCCAAATACCAGCAGATGCCCAAGCTCAGCGCCCGTTCCACCGACGAATATCGCCTGCCCGACGACCAGCGGCACCCAGACCTCGCCAATAAGGTGGACCTCAGGACCTTGGAGCTCGCTCCGCCTTTCCGTCTCATCGAAGGCATCGGCACCGACTGGGTCGGGCTGCAGCTGGGTAAGCCCGAAGCCAACCGCTCCGATGCTGTGTCGCGGCTCGACATCCCTATCGAGAGCGACCTGGGAGAGATTGGCTTTACCATCAGCTGCATTCCCTTCTGGCCCAGTAGCGGAAATGCCGTTGAGCGCTTTGCAGTGAGTTTTGACGGCAGCGAGCCTATCACTTGTGTCCACGACTGCGAGGAGTGGAGCCATCCGTGGAAGCTTCAGGTGCTTGAGAACCGTCGCGACTTCACCGTCACTTTCCCCAATCCCACCCACAAACGGCAACACACACTGACGATTTTCCTCAAGGAGCCAGGCCAAATCATCCAGAAAATCACATACGGCGAACCCAAGCAATAGCAAAAGAACGGCCTGATATGAAACGGCTGCTGACATTCGCCGTCATGCTCGTAGCCGCGCTGACGGTTTCGGCATAGGCCGTTGAGGGTAGGGGACGCTTCAAGTGGAATAAAGAAAAGCATGTAATAATGAAACACAAGGTCATCTGTTTACTGGGCATCCTGTTTGTCCTGTCGTTCACACAGACGGCGGCACAGCCCACCGTGAGGTTTGACGCCACGAAGACGCACCAGCACGTCACGGGCTTCGGCGGTTTCGTCTGTTCGCCACAGTTCCAGTACAATCACATGTCGAATACCGACATCAAGAAGGTGTGGGGGCCAACAAGCACTGTGGGTTGCAACATCATGCGACTGTACATCCCCATCGGCCGCAACGCCTGGAGCCAGTCGCTCGCCACGGCCAAGACTGCAAAACAGATGGGGCTCATCGTCTTCGCATCGCCGTGGGGGCAGCCTGCCGAATGGAAGACCAACGGCACTATCAACGCTAAGAACCAGGACGGCACCACGGGTAAGCTGAAACGTGAGAACTGGCCCGACTATGCTCAATATCTGGAGGACTATGTGCAATATTTGCGGAAGAACGGCGTGGAGCTCGACGCCATCAGCATACAGAACGAGCCCGACTGGCCTGCGGAGTATGCGGGGTGCCTGTGGAGCGCCAGCGAGATAGCCGAGTTCGTGAAGCTCTACGGCCCTTCCATCAGTTGCAAGGTGATGGCGCCAGAGACGCTTGCCGTCAGCGACAGCTATGCCAACGCCCTGAACAAGAGCGACGTACTGCCCTGCTTCGACATCTATGGTGGCCACCAGTACGGAGGCATACAGCCAGCCTACAAGAATCTGGCGGCAAAGGGCAAGGAGGTATGGATGACGGAATATCTCATCAACTGGAACGAGGCAGAGAACAACACCCGCAACTTCGACTTCTCCAAAGACTTCTTCAATTTCTTCCGGGCCATCAACGTCTGTATGGTGGGCGACTTCAACGCTTGGATACATTACGCTGCCAAGCGCTACTACGGCATGTTGGGCGACGGGCAGCGGGGCACGTCAAGCGGCACAGTGACCAAGCGCGGCTACATCATGGCTCACTTCGCCAAGTACGTCACGGGCATGACCCGCATCGACATCGACTTCGGAGGAACGCCGCTCGAGGGCTCGGCCTATCTCTCGCAGACGGGCGACACGGTGGTGGCTGTCATGGCCAACGCCACCGACGAGGCGACGACGGTGACGATGGACCTGCCTTTCTACACCCAGAAGGGAGAGCAGCGCACAACAGGCAAGAGCCAGAGTTTCAAGCTGACAGCGCTCGCTTATGATGAGGAGACCTGCCGCCCCGTGGCGACCATTCCCGCGCTGAGCGTCAGCACCGTGCTCTTCGTCAAGAGCCGCGACCGGCAGCCCTCGAACATGAAGGGCAGCACAGTACGCTTCGACCGCCTGGACGACATGACGACCACGAAGACCACCTTCGGCGCGACATACAAGCTGAGTGGAAAGACAAAGACTTTCGACGTGTCCAATCCGCTCATTTCCGCCCGTACCACGCTGAGCAACGGCTATGTACAGTTCGACAACCGCTACAGCCAGCTGGTCATGCACATCAAGAAAGTCACCTCAACGGGCAATCTGAATGCGGGCTCCACCACGCTCACCTATGTCAATGCCAAGGGAGCGGTGGCCAAGCACGACTATGGGCGTGTGGACCTGAGCCGTGCCGAGAACTTCGACCTGGTGTTCGACCTCTCTCCGCAGACGTTGACCGACGGCTGCACAGGCCTGCTCTCGCTGACGTGCGACAACAGCTATTCCCACCTGACGATAACCTTCGGCGATGTTTGGCTGACCGCAGGCCCTGCCACGCTCTATGCTGCCACCCTGAGCGGCGACTTCGTGGCCGACGACAGCTTTGTGCAGGAATATACAGCCGACGCCTCATGCACCAGCCTCGACATGACGGCCTGCGCCGGATGCCCGTCGAGTTTTCCGTGGATGGAAGGCACCAACCGCGTTCTCTGGGTGCCCGACGGCAGCTTTGTTGACGACGACAACCTGATACAGGGCGATGTGTGCCACCATCTGGTGCTCTCGGCCGAGGGCGGGGCCTTCCGTCCTGCGCGTCCCTTCCAGGCCACGCAGATCACCTTCACCGTGGCGGTCGACGGCTGCCGCCTGCTGATGCTGCCCTTCAATGCCGTGATGCCCGAAGGTGTTAAGGCATACACCATTGGCAGCGATGACCAGTTGGAAGAGCTGACTGCCATTCCCGCCCATACGCCAGTGCTCATAGAAGCCCGCGGCGAGGTGGTTTTCACAGGCGAGGGTGAGGCAGGCTATGCCGCATCGCCGCTCACGGCCAAGTGGCGGGGCAGTTATACGCCAGTCTCTCTCTATGCCGGCGACTATGTGCTGGCGCAGCACGATGGGCAGTGGGGACTGAGCCGCCTTGATGCTCCTTCTACGCTGCAGCCCTTCGGCGTCTATGCAGCACTCGCATCGACAGACGCTTTCATCCCCTTGCAGCATGTGAACCTGAGCATCAGCGACCCTCATTCTTCAACGTTCAACCGTCCGTCGTCCACCTACGACCTCAGTGGCCGCCGCGTCTCGCAGTCTTCTCTGCTCCGCAAGGGAGTCTATCTCAGGGACGGCAAAAAGGTGGTGGTGAAATAACATGTAACTTTTGTCGTTCTTTGAAAAATGGTGACTATGATGAAGCACAATTGTGGTTCGGCCGCATGGAGAAGCATCTGCGTGACGGCCTGCAGCTTGGCGGCGGCGGCATTGCTGGCGACAACCGCACAGGCACAAGAGAAGCACGACTGGGAGAACCCCGCAGTATTAGGCATCAACAAACTGCCCTATCACGCCACGCTGCAACTGCCCTCCAAGGAAAAGGAGTGCAAGGAGATCATTTCACTCGACGGAAAGTGGCTGTTCCACTGGAGCAGAAAACCCGAGGAGCGACCGGCCGAGTTCTATCGCGAGGACTACGACGTGAGCGGGTGGGGCAGCATTCAAGTGCCGGGCAACTGGCAGACGCAGGGCTATGGCACACCCATCTATACCAATATGGAGTACCCCTTCCGACGCAACCGACCCAGTGTCACCAGCGAGCCGCCAAAGGACTGGACTGCCTACGAGAACCGAAACCCAGTAGGCTCCTACGTCACCTTCTTCCAGGTTACTGAGCAGATGCTGTCCAACAATCTCATCCTGCATTTTGGAGGCGTACACTCAGCTATGTATCTCTGGGTCAATGGAGAGAGGATGGGCTATAGCCAGAACTCCATGTCGCCCGCCGAGTTCGATGTCACACCCTACGTCAGGGTGGGCAGCAACAAACTCGCAGTGGAGGTCTACAGATGGTGCGACGGATCCTACCTCGAGGACCAAGACATGTGGCGACTGTCAGGCATCTTCCGCAGTGTGCAGCTCTGGGTAAGGCCGCTCGTTCACATAGCCGACTATCAGGTGGTGGCCATCCCCAGTGATGACTACTCGAAGTTCAGCGTACATGCTAAGATTGCTATCTGCAATACAGGCAAGAAAACCGCAAAGAAGCTCGAGGCACAGCTACAGATGGAGGGACCTCAGCTCTATGGAGTCAATGCCGGTCCCAACCGTTGCTGCGCTATCAGCCAACCTATCCCAAAGCTGCCTGCCGGCGATACCATCACCGTAGAACTGACGTTCCAATCCAACGACCGCCCTCAGCTGTGGTCTGCCGAGAAACCGTGGCTCTATCCTTTCACCCTGCAATTGCTGGACAAGAAGGATAACAAGAACAATGAGACTTTTCAATACCACGTCGGAGTGAAGCGCGTAGAGATTGTCGGAGAGGTGTTCAAAATCAACGGCAAAAACGTGAAGCTACGCGGAGTGAACCGCCACGACCACCACCCGAAGACAGGGCGATATGTCGACGATGACACCTACCGGCTGGATGTCAGGCTCATGAAGCAGGCCAACATCAACTTCCTGCGAACATCACACTATCCCGACCGTGAATACCTCTACGAGCTGTGCGACCGTTGGGGCCTCTACGTCATGGACGAGGCCAACCACGAGACGCACGGATACGGCTATGCCAACCACGTCATGGGCGAGGACCTCGAATGGCAGAAAGCACATGTAGACCGCGCAGAGGCCTTGGTGAAGCGCGACTACAACCATCCATGCGTCATACTCTGGAGCCTCGGAAATGAGGGCGGGGTAGGGCCAAACATCGAGGCCATGTATAAAAAGGTGTGCCAGCTGGACAGCACCCGACCGCCATTCTACGACAGCGACCGACGATATTCGGCCATCTGGGACGACAGCTACCTCTACCCGGAAGACTTGAGAAAAAATGCACAGAACGTCACCGACAAACCTTTCATGATGCGAGAGTATGCACACGCCATGGGCAACTCATGCGGCAACCTGCAGGAGTATTGGGACGTGATCTATGCCGACAGCAGCATCTGCGGAGCTGCCATCTGGGACTGGGTAGACCAGGGCCTAAGCCCCCTCCTGGCCTCCCCCGTAGGGGAGGAAAGTGGCTCCCTCCTGACGGGCTCCTCCCTCCCCTACGGGGAAGGTCAGGCGGGGGCCGCTGCCTTCCTTTACGGTGGTGACTTTGGCGACAAGCCAAACCTCGGACCATTCTGTCTCAACGGCATCGTAGGACCCGACAGAAAGCCACATCCGCATTACTACGAGGTGCAGTATGTCTACCAGCCACTGCAGTTCATACGCCATGACGACGGCACCATCACAACAGTCAATCGCGACTTCTTCACCGCCACCGACGAGTACGACATCACTTACGACACCCTGCGCTGCAACGGAGAGACACTGCTCAACGTTGCCGCACACCTGCGCCACGACATGCCCTGGGCGGAGAAAGGATTCGTCGTAGCACGCGAGCAGTTTGTGCTGCAGCCTTACACCTTCCCCGCCTGTCCTACTATGCTACCACAGCGTGGCAGCAATCCATGCATCACCGTCGATGGCGATGCCCTCACCTCCTGGATTGTCGATGGCAGCGAAATCCTCGCCGCTCCCCTCGAACCCTACTTCTGGAAGCCAGAGAACGACAACCAGAACGCAGCAGGATTCGCACGACGAGTCGCGATGTGGAAGGAGGCAAGAGATGTCACAGTGACCTACACCGTCATCAGCGAGCGCAGCATACTCGTAGACCTACGCTATCAGCCCACAGCTGCGGCAGACAACGAGCGGCCTGTGATACCAAAGATTGGCATGAGGATGCGGCTGCCTGCTCACTATACACACGTCAGATACTATGGCCGAGGACCTTGGGAGAACTATCCCGACAGAAAGAGGTCTGCCTTCCTCGGCGTCTACGAGATGCCCCTGGCCGAATACGAGACGGAGTATATTCATCCGCAGGACAACGGCAACCGATGCGACATCCGATGGTTTGAGCTGTCGGCACCAGCCACTCGCTACGACGATGCCGCTGCGAAGGCGCCAACCATCCGCATAGAAGGACAGCAGCCACTGTGCATACGGGCCTGGGACTATGGGGAAGAAGACCTTGAAGGCGCCCGACACACCAGCGACATACACCGAGGACGATTCGTCAACCTGAACATCGACCTGAACATCCACGGGGTGGGAGGCACCGACACATGGGGGAAACGCACACTGCCACAATACACTATCGACCCCTCAAAGCCCTATCACTTCAGCTTCCTGTTAACGGCAGAATAATACGGCTGTGCCCCGCAGACCCTGCCTGCTCACTGGTCGGGTGGTGCACGTATTCGTGCACACCCACCAACCGAAAAAGCGGAAGAGCCCTTTTTGTGTGGAGGGTGTGCCATGATGCAGGGCCATGACGGTTTGTTTTGTCCGAAGCCTTCGGACAAACCGTCCGAAGCCTTCGGACAGAGCGTCCGAAGCCTTCGGACGAACAGTCCGAAGCCTTCGGACTTTTTTGGGCACATTTCGCATGGTAATCCCAAAGCGTCTCCGCCGCTCCTTTCGCCCCTGTGAGAGGAGGGGGCACCGCCGCTCTCCCCGCCCCTGTTAGGGGAGCGGCGGAGATACCTCAATGAGATGTGTATAAAGGGTAGCTGAAGGGCGGGAAGTATTCTGGCGTCCCTTAGGCAGCAAGCGGCAGAGCCGAGCTCCACTGCACTGTTCACGCAGAAAGCTGGCCAGAAGTGTACAGAGCCTTTGTACAGTGTGTGCATAGGCTCTGTACACTTTTTACGGACGTTCACTTTTCTCGGCTGGCCTTGGGATATTTGAACGCAGACCGAATTTTTATCGAAAAAGTGTTGCTGTTTCAAAAAAAAATGGTAATTTTGCCTGCGAATAGTATGAACTGTGCTTTTTTTACCATGTTTTATGGCAGAAACCAGAAATGTGACCTTCGACAGCATCATGCGAGACCTGCAGGCGGGTAAATATGCGCCAGTCTACTACCTGCAGGGCGAGGAGGCGTATTACATTGACAAAATCAGTGACTATATTGCTGAAAACGCCCTCAAGCCCGAGGAACGCGACTTCAACCAGACCGTCTTCTTCGGATCTGATGTCACGGCATCGCAGGTGGCCGATGCCGCCAGACGCTATCCCATGATGGCGGAGCGACAGGTGGTGATAGTGAAAGAAGCACAGAACATCAAGCAGACCGATGCACTGCAGAAATACTTCGAAAAGCCCATGAAAACCACCGTCCTCGTGATGTGCCACAAAAATGGCAAAATAGACGGGAGAAAACGCGAGTATGTGAAGACCATACAGCAGGCGGGCATTCTTTTCGAGAGTCAGAAGGTGAAGGATTACAAGCTGCCGGAGTTCATAGAGGGCTATTTGAAAAAAAGAGAGGTGAGCATCGACCAAAAGTCGGCACAGCTCATAGCCGACGCCATCGGCTCTGACCTCTGCCGACTCACCAGCGAGTTAGATAAGGTGCTCATCAGCCTGCCTGAAAACGACCGCCGGGTCACCCCGCAGGTGGTGGAAGACCAGATAGGGGTGAGCAAGGATTTTAATGGTTTTGAACTGCGTGACGCCATCGTCAATCGCAACGTTTACAAGGCCAATCAGATAGTAATTTATTTTGACAAAAATCCGAAGGCGGGAAGCATATACTCATTTCTACCGTTGCTCTTTAATTACTTCCAAAATCTCCTCATCGCTTATTATGCGCCTCAAAAAAACAGCCAGGAGGGCATTGCACAGTGGCTTGAAATGAAGTCGCCGTGGGGTGCAAAAGACTATCTGACGGGACTGCGAAATTACTCTGGAAAAAAAGTGATGCAGATAATTTCCAAAATACGAGAAATCGATGCCAAAAGTAAAGGATTAGACAACCCAAACACGCCTCCGGGAGACTTGATGAAGGAACTAATTTTTTACATTTTGCACTGATCCGTCCATTTTTCTGCCCTTTTTCGAGCTAGAATGAGCACTCCGCAGGAGTGCCTTTTTTTGCCCAAAATGCCGATAGCTACAAGGGTTTTGCGAGAAATAACTACCCTCAAAACTCGAAAATTTACGCCCGCCAAATCCGTCGTCCAGAATTTTTCACGTATGGCGATTTTCGTCGTTTTTACCTTCCCCAAATTTACAGTTAACGTTCTTTTGCGTTTTAAAACGTGAACTTTGAAAATTTAAACTGTCTTCATGGGTTTACAATCCTTTAAGCGATTTGTGTGGTTTACATTTTTAAAAGCGCAAATATGCGGTTTATGAATTTAAATATTTCATTTTAAATTCAGTAATTTGCATTTTTAAATCTCTAAATATTCAATCCAATAAAGTAGGTAATAAGCTGATGATAATCAATCAATTCTTGTTAAAGTATGAACTTTTAGTATATCAAAATAAAGACGACAAGAACATAAAGGCCTCCTATTTTACTTTTTCTAATCGTGCTACGTTAAATACCAATGCGATAATCAGTTACTTAGTACTTCTTTCCTCTATTTAGCTTAGGCAGAGATTTGAATTCTAACATCTAAATTTACATAGTTAAAGCGTAAAGTTTCAAAAACTGACTTTGTCTTTACAAATTTAAAAACGTATTTTTAAAGTTTGAAACCATAAATTTTCCTTTAAAAAGTTTGCGCAGGTAAAAATAATGTTTTACCTTTGTAAACTCAAAGAAAAATGCCAGAAAAGGCCCAAAATGTACCCAAAGAAGACATGAAAGACAGAATCAGACAAATCATGGAGGCGCAGCACATGACCCAACAAGTGTTTGCAGACTTCATCGGAACCAACCCCGCTACCCTCAGCGGAATCTTCAACGACCGCACCCGCCCCACCCTAAATATAGTGGAGGCCATCAAGAGAAAAATTCCTGACATCAGCACCGATTGGCTGATGTTCGGAACGGGACATATGTACCAGCATCCATCGCCTTCCACAGGCAATGCACAGATGGCTTCCAGTGACGACTGGAAGCCTTCTCCTGACAACCGTCAGAATGTGCCGGTGGGTTCTGAGCAGATGATAGACTTCGACCCTGTCGTGCCACCTACCCCACAAAGTGCGCCCGCAGCGTCCTCATCTTATAATAGTGTAAGAAACACACAGCAGTTTTTGCTGCGTGAAGAGGTAAAACATCTTGACAAACCTCAGCGACGTGTTACCGAAATTCGGGTCTATTATGACGACCAGACATGGGAGAGTTTTATGCCCTCGAAGAAGTAGTTTTACAATGTGAAAACCATGCGGCCTTTACTCTTCTTGGTCGTTGTCTGTGTCTTCTCTCTTCTTGGAGGGCAGACGATGAGCTTTCCGCAGTGCCTCGTTGATGATCCACTGCAGCTGGCCGTTGGTAGAGCGGAACTCATCCGCTGCCCAGGCCTCGATGGCGTCCATAGTGTCGCTGTCGACGCGAAGGACAAAGCTCTTAGTCTTACTCTCTTTTGCCATGTTCTGTAACTCCTCAGTCCTGCGTTTTCTATAACAACGAATACGACGAATGAAACAAAATCCACGCGGCTTGTCGACACAAATAGTCTTACAAGCCGTGTTTTCTATGCTTCAAACGGTCTGTTTTACGTAAAAACTCGTCAAATTCACTGTCGTAGAACACGTAGGACTGAGTAGCACATACAATAATCGTTTAATTCGTATAATTCGTTGTTAAAACAATACTGTGTTGTTACCTGATAGTTCTTCGCAGAGCGAAGCGGCAAGGCCGAGAGGAGCAAATGCTAAGCTTGAAACACTAATGGTTCAGCGTGCCGGTATTCACTACGGGCTGGGCAGAGTCGTCGCCGCAGAGCACCACTAACAGGTTGCTCACCATGGCGGCCTTCTTGTCGTCGTCCAGCTCCACGATGTCCTCCTTTGCCAGCTTGTCAAGGGCCATCTTCACCATCGAGACGGCACCCTCCACAATCTTCTCACGGGCGGTGATAATGGCGCTAGCCTGCTGGCGGCGCAGCATCACGGCGGCAATCTCGGGGGCGTAGGCCAGGTAGTTGATGCGGGCCTCCACCACTTCGATGCCGGCCAGGGCCAGACGCTCGTTCAGCTTCTCCTCCAGCTGCTGGTTAATCTCGCTGCCGCCGTCGCGCAGGGTCAGCTCTTGGCTGCGGTTGTCCTCGTCGTCGTAGGCATACTGTCCAGCCACCTGTCGCAGGGCTGCATCGCTCTGCACACGGACGAAGCGCTCCAGGGCGTTCATAATCGACCGCATGTCGGTGCCCACCTGGGTGCCGGCAGTGGCGGCCATCGTCTGCGTGTCCACCTCAAAGAGGGCCTTGTAGGTGTCGCTCAGCTTCCATACCAGCACCAGTCCTATCATGATGGGGTTGCCCGTCTTGTCGTTCACCTTGATGGGCTCGGCGTCCAGGTTGCGAGCGCGAAGGCTCACCTTCTTGGTGCCGTAGAAGGGGTTGATCCAATAGAAGCCCGTCAGCTTGATGGTACCACTATATTTTCCGAACCATGTGGTGACGCGGGCCTCGTTGGGCTCCAGCATGATCATGCCGCTCCACATGATGAACGACGACACCAGCAGGATGATACTCAATGCGAGCAGCCAGCCACCAGATGTTGCGGGAATGTTGTCGTTGCTCAGCAGCACGATGCCGTAGACGATGCCTGCCAAGCTGGCCACCGTCAGCAGTATATTGATGAAAAGAAACAGGAAACCATTCAGTACGGTTCCGTTAAAATCTCTTTCTTGCGTTTCCATTGTTGGTAAGTGTTTATTGTTTATATTTGAACAATTGCTATAGCACTTGAAATGATATCAAAATGATATTGCAAAGATATGAAGTATTTCCCGTCTGGCAATAGATCGGCACAATTATTTAGCAATATTTAATAGATGCGCTTCACTTCACCACTTGACGACTTCTGCATCGCCAAAGGCTTCATAGCCGCTGATGAGGATGCGGTCGCCGGCACGGAGGCCACTGATGACCTCATAATGCTCAGTGTTCTGACGCCCCAGTCTGATGGGGACGCGACGTGCACAGTGGCCTGTCTCATCCACTTTCATCACCCACAGCCCGCTCGTCTGCGCATAGAAGTTTCCTCGGGGGATGATGAGCCGCTGCTCGGGCTTGCCAAGCTCGATTTGCAAGCGCAGCGTCTGACCGAGGCGGAGGGCAGGCTTTTCCTGGCTCATGGGACTCATAGGACTTATAGGCCCCATAGGACTTATATGACCCATAGGCCCTATAGGACTCATGAGCTCAATGGCGAAGCTGTGGTCTTGCACCTGCGGCGTGGTGCGGCTGACCTCAAAGGCATACCGTTGTCCCTTCAGTACGGCGGTGGCCGGCAGGCCCGTCTGGACACGGTCGATGTAGTATTCATTGAGGCGAGCCGTCACTTTAAAGTCTGTCAGCACACCGATTTCGCCCACTTGTTCACCGGCAGACACCTGTCCGCCGATGACGGCGTTGAGGTTGCCGATCTGTCCGTCGGTAGGAGCCAGAATGACGAGGGCATCACGGCGACGGTTGCTGTTGGCCAGCCTTTGCGCCTCCATCGCCATCTGCTGCTCGATGAGCTGACGGCCAATCACGTTCAGCACGGAGTCCTGGCGAAGGCTCTCGATGTTCAGCAGCGTGCGGCGGCGGTTGTAGTCATATTCGTCGCGGGCCACGTCGAGCTGTGCCTGGCTGCGGACGCCCATGCGTGTCTCCTCCTCGGCCAGTTCGAAGTCCTTGCTCATCTTTTTCAGTTCGAAGTCTGCCTGCAAGGCTTGGCTGCGCAGGGTGATGCTCTTCTGCTGCATCTCTATGAGTTGCTGGCGGTGCTGCATCTGTTGCAGGTCATAGCTCTGCCGTTCTGCCGCTATCTCCTCTAACACTTTCGGGTTTGACAGAACGAGTATGGTGTCGCCACGCTGTAGCACATCGCCGTTGTGGCAGCAGATGCGCTCCACCGTGCCACCTTCTGTAGCGTTCACCCGCATGCTCGTGGCCGGTGCCACCACGCCGTTCACGTCAACATACTCCATAAACTCGCCCTCTACGACGGTTGCTATCTGTTCGTCGGCCATCTCCACCTTCAGCGTGCGCGGCCCCAACTGCAGCACCAGCGCATAGACCATCAGTCCTACAAGCACGGCACCGCCTATGATATACTTGAGGTACTTCACGTACCACGGTCGTGGAGGGATGGGTATGTCCATAGCAGACCCACCCCCTTTCCCCTCCCTGTGAGGGAGGGGAGCAGAATGTAACTGGCTGTTATTATTCTTTTCCATATTCTCTACTTTAAGGTATTTACTCCCCTCTCCCTTCGGAGAGAGGGCGGGGTGAGGCTGTCAGACTTCTTAATCCGTAATACAGGCTCCAGTAGGTTTGCAGGGCGGCGATGAACGACCGCTGGGCGTTGTCTTTCTCGTTGACACTCGTGTTAAACTCCAGCAGCGACGTGCGCCCTTGCAGGTAGAGCCAGCGCGCCACCTCGTAGCGTCGCAGGGCCGTCTCCCGCGTCCGGAAGGCAATTTTCACACGTTGGGCCTGCAGGTTGTACTGTCGCACCATCTTCAGCACGTTCAGCCGGAAGTCCTGCATGGCCTGCTCGCTCTGTGTCTGCGTCAACTCTAATCGTGATTTGGCCACGCGCACCTGTCCCTTTCCCCGTCCCCAGTCGAGCAGCGGCAGCGACACCGTCATGCTCACATACTGTTGGTTCAGCGGCTTTGTGTATGCTTCGCTGAGCGTCGCGCCCTTCTGCGAGAGCCCGAACTGCATATAGAGGTCGGCCTTCAGACCTCGGTTGGCTTTGGCCGATGACAGTGCGCTCTCACTCTCCATGACGTTCAGTCGCAGCTGTTCAGGGTCGGGATTGTTCGCCAAGGCTAAGGTCAGGGCCTCCTCGGCGTCTATCACGTCATTGCTGATGAGGGTGTCGGGCACCACCGTCAACGGCTGTTCTTCTTTGATGCCGAGGTAGGAGCGCAGCATCTGCATGGCGTCCTCCACCTCTGCCTCAGCATTCAGGCGGTTTGTCTCTTCGGTCAGCTTGCCTACCTCCAATTGCAACATCTCGTTTTCCGTGATGCTGCCGCGCTCGTAGCGGCGACGGGCAAAGCTGAGCAGCGTGTCGCTGACGGCAAAGTTCTGTCGCGCTATCTCCAGGTTCGTCTGTGCCGAGGCCAACATGAAGAAATAGGTACTTGCTCGTGAGGCCACCAGCTCCATCGTCTCGGCATACTGTTTGCGGGCTATGCGCCAGCGCAGCGGCTCCGTGCGCCGTGCCCATCGCAAATGGTTGTGTCCGAAGAGGTTCTGCTGGTAGCCGATAGAGAAAGGCACGCTGCTGTAGCCGTGCGTCCGCTGCTCAAACTCGTCTATTCGCTGTAGTTCGTTGCGCACAAAGAGGGTGCCGCCTGTCAGCGTCACGTTCTGGCTGATGCTGAGCGTGAGGTCAGTGTTCAGTTGGTTCTGCCGCACAAAAACATTGGTACCATCGGGCTGCGTGATGCTGTTCAGCTGCCGGTTGAGCGAGGGCGAACTGCTCAGTGTCACCGCAGGCAGGTAGTTGGCTTTATAGTATCGGTAGCTCCACTCTGCCGCCTCTAACGAGTGCTTGGCCGCCAAGGCATCGCTCGACTGCTGCTGTGCCAAGGCAATGGCCTCGCTGAGTGTCAGCCGCAGGGAGTCGCTTTGCGCTGCTGCCTCTATGGTCGTGCTGATAACGAAGAGAAAGATGAATCTTACATTCATATCGAAATAGGGTTTGACACTTTCCTTCCTTCAAAATCTGTGCCAAACGCCTATTCCGCTGAATCACTGTGATATACTTTGCAGCGTTCCTGTTCCTTTTTGTGCGTTATCGAACGCTTTGCGTGCATTTCCGCACACGGATAAAAACAGAAAGGCTTCATTATTTCTTATACTTCTTGCTGAACAAGTCGGAGTGCGTCCCCGTGTTGAGCATCACGAGGACGAGTTCCGTGTCGTGTTGCTCCCAGATGAGCAGCCAGTTGGGTTGGATGTGGCACTCCCACTGTCCCTGGCGGTCACCGTGAAGCTGATGAACATGGTATTTCTCTTCTAAAGTTTCACCGTTTAGCAGTTTCCCTACAACCATCCAAAGCTCGTCCATCGGCAAACCACGCCTTTTGCAAAGCTTCAGGTTCTGCTTGCACTCACCAGTGATGCGGAGTTCGTACTTCGTCTTCATCCCTCAATCTCTTTGATAAGGTCATCCAAGCTGTCATACTTGTAGACGCGTCCCTCGTCGAGGTCGCGCAGTGAACGCTCGTAAGAGGACATCCGCTTGCGGCGCGGAATGGTAATCTTCCCAACGCCCTTAACCATGCTGATGGCCTTTTTGATGTCCTTCAGCATTGACATGTCCTCGATATTTACTAATATCTGTCCCTGTGCAGGGGCCGTTGCTACGTTTGCCATAGTTGTTTCGTTTTATAATCCGCCGACAAAGTTACGCATTTTTTCTGAAATTAGCGCTTTTTGTAGGAAAAAAGATGGCGATCTGCTATATGTTTTGCATTACGGTGTTGCCAACAGCTCGTAAGGGATGTCATCGCACAGCATGGAGCAGGCCATTTGCTCTGCAGGCAGCTGCTGGTCGGGGGAAGAAGGCTGCGACTCGGTGGTCTGCTGGGCTATGACGGGCTGGGCGTATCGGGTGACGACGCGCGTCTGGTAGATGGTGTCACGCACGGTCTCTACTTGCATGATGGTGTCGTGCTGCACCACGATACTTTGTGCCAACGGTTGGGCTTCGGGCTGCGATACTTTCCCTCGGATGCCATAACCGGCGATGAAGCTGACGAGGCTGGCGGCGATGGCGATGATGGCTGCAATGGAACGGCTCTGACGGCGACGTGGTTGCCATGGGGCAACGCTCATCTGGCTGTCAACGGCCTGGCGCTGACGGCGGGCCGACTGGATAATCTGGTCGTTGGTAATGTTATTTTTCATACTTCTTCAGTTTTTTGCGGATGATGTTCATGGTCTTGTGGAGGCGCGACTTGACGGTGCCCTCGGGGATGCCGACAATCTCGGCCACCTGCGGGATGGTCAGCTCCTCCTGATAGTGGAGCGAAAAGAGTTGATGCAAGGGCGCAGGCAGTTCGGCGAGCACCTGCGCTAAGGCTTCGTCGAGCGTGGCTTCGTCGAGCTGCACTTCTATCTGCTGCTCGCTGATGGGCTCGGCATCGAGGGTGGCCAATAGCTGTGCCTCGTAGGCATTGCTGCGGTAGTGGTTGCGGCAGAGGTTGTAGGCGATGGTGAAGAGCCACGTGCTGACGCTGCGCCCTTCCTCGTAACGGCTTCGGGCTTCATAAGCGCGCAGGAACACGTCGTGTGTGGCGTCGGCAGCCAGCTCCTCGTTGCCGCCCAGCTGCAGGAAGAAGAATCCCTTCAGCCTTCGGGCATAGCGGCGGTACAGCTCTTCGAAAGCCCTGTCGCTGTCAGCCGCTGCCCGTGCCATCAGCTCCTCGTCGGCGAGTAGGTGCAAAGGTTTCAGGTGGAAGATGCTCATTTCAGATAGTCTTTGAATTCATCTACGTCGTAATTCTTCTTCTCCAACTGGCTGATGACATCGCGGAAGATGTCGCAGAGCCACTGATAGCGCTCCTTGTTGTGCTGTTTGTAGTAGGGCAACTGGTCGCGCAGCAGTCGCATATAGTTCATGGCGTAGGCATCACCCTCGGCAGAACCCGAGAAACGCTGTGTGTTCTTCATCACAGGATGGAACCGCATACGCAGATACTCCAGACGGTAGCGCTGCTCGATATTGCGACGCTTCACGGCCCTGTTGTCGTAAGGCTTTGTGGAGTAGCGCATGGTCAGTCCTTCGTTGTAGAGGCAGGACTTC
>JAEEPZ010000170.1 GCA_016285055.1 Prevotella sp. | reverse complement strand
GTCTCTATGCCGCCCCGCAGGGCTTCGACCACCTGCTCCTTGCGGTGCACCACCTGACTGAAGTCCAGGTGGTAGCTCAGGTCGTTGAGTCCGAAGACCTCGGCATCCTTCAGCGTCTGCACTATCTCGGCATGGCGGGCAAACGACTTTGTGGGGATGCATCCCACGTTCAAACACGTGCCGCCCACCTTATCGGCCTCGAAGATTGCTGTCTTCAGTCCGCCTTTGGCAGCAAGTTCAGCGGCGCGGTAGCCCCCCGGGCCCGCGCCGATGATGATGAGATCGTATGTGGTCATCATGTATTTCTTGGTTTGTTCAGTCCCTTTGCAGCTGTCGCCAGGTCACGATGGGATGCTTGGCGGCCAGCACGTCGTCTACACGGCCGATGGGGGTGTTGTGGGGTGCGGACTTCACGGTGTCCGGCTCGTTGGCAGCCTCCTGGGCTATCCGTCGCATCACGGCAATGAAGCCGTCGATGGTGTCCTTCGACTCGTTTTCCGTAGGCTCAATCATGAGACTCTCATGGAAGAGCAGGGGGAAGTAGATGGTGGGAGCGTGATAGCCGTAGTCCAGCAGTCGCTTGGCCACATCCATGGTGGTGACACCCGTGGACTTGTCCTTCAGTCCGTCGAACACAAACTCATGCTTGCACAGCGTGTCGATGGGTAGTTCGTAGACATCCTTCAGCTGCTGCTTGATGTAGTTGGCGTTGAGCGTGGCCAGCGGTCCCACCTCTTTTATATAGGTACGCCCCAGGGTGAGGATGTAGGCGTAGGCCCGCATGGCCACGGCGAAGTTGCCGTGATAGGGCGACACCGTGGGGAAGAACGGCTCCAGACCCTTGCGCACGCCTACGGGACCGGCCCCCGGGCCGCCACCGCCATGAGGAGTAGAGAAGGTTTTGTGCAGATTGATGTGCATCACGTCGAAGCCCATGTCGCCGGGGCGGGCAGCACCCAGCATGGGGTTCAGGTTGGCTCCGTCGTAGTACATCAGGGCACCGCAGTGGTGAACAATCTTTTCAATCTCAGGAATCTGGCGTTCGAAAAGACCCAGCGTGTTGGGGTTGGTCATCATCATGGCGGCAATGCTGTCGCCGTTTTCCGAACAGAGCTGGCGGAGGGCATCCACATCGACGGTACCATCGGCCAGCGACTTCACCTCAACGATGTCGAGACCGCAGACGGCAGCCGAGGCGGGGTTGGTGCCGTGGGCCGAGTCGGGCACGATGACCAGACGGCGCTGGTGGTCGCCACGGCTCTCATGGTAGTTCCTGATGACCATCAGGCCCGTCAGTTCACCGTGGGCACCGGCAAAGGGCTTCAGGGTAAAGGCATGCAGGCCCGTCAGCTCGCACAGTGCATGGCACAGCAGCGTGCAGACGGCCTCGGCTCCCTTGGTCGTGTCGGCAGGCTGCAGGGGGTGCAGGTTCTGGAACTGCGGTAGGGCAGCCACTTCCTCGTTGATCTTCGGGTTGTACTTCATGGTGCATGACCCTAACGGATAGAAGCCGTTGTCGACACCGAAGTTGTTGGCCGACAGGTTGGTGTAGTGGCGCACCACGGTCATCTCGTCGCATTCGGGCAGTGCGGCCTCCTCCTTGCGTCGCAGCTCCTGGGGCACGGCATAGTTGCCGAAGCGGTTCTTGGGCAGGGAATAGCCCTTGCGGCCAGGCTGCGACAGTTCGAATATCAGGTTTCCGTATAGTTTGTTGTTCATAGCAGTTCTATTAGATGGTCTATTTCTTCTTTGGTGCGCTTCTCGGTGACGGCCAGCATCAGCTGGTCATCGGCCAGTTTGATGCCAGCGAAGATGCCGTTTTCGAGCAGACGCTGCTGCAGGGCATCGACGTTGCCGTCGTAGCGAACGACAAACTCATTGAAGAAGGGCTTGTCGGGATAGACAAGCGTATAGCGGCCCGTGGCTATGAGCTTCTCGCACAGGTAATGGGCACCGGCATAGCCCAGCTCAGCGGCCTCCTTCAGCCCCTGACGTCCCATCAGGGAACAGTAGACGGTGGCGAAGAGTGCCATCAGCGACTGGTTGGAACAGATGTTTGAGGTGGCCTTCTGGCGGCGGATGTGCTGTTCGCGGGCCTGGAGCGTGAGCACGAAGGCCCGCTGTCCCCGGTTGTCAACGGTCTTGCCCACGATGCGTCCCGGCATCTTGCGGATGAGCTTCTCCGTGCAGCACAGGTAGCCCACGTAGGGGCCGCCCCATTGCATGGGGATGCCCAGCGACTGACCGTCGCCCACGGCGATGTCGGCACCCCATTCGCCGGGTGTCTTCAGCACGGCCAGGTCGGCAATGATGCTGTTCATGATGAGCAGTGCCTTCTTCTCATGGACGGTCTCGGCCAGTCCGCTGTAGTCCTCGACGATGCCGAAGAAATTGGGCTGCTGAACCAGTACGGCGGCCACGTCGGGGATTGTTGAGAGCTGGGTGTTGAGCACTGAGAAGTCGGTAACGCCGTCCTTCTGTGGAATCATCACGATTTTGATGCCCTGGAAGTGGGCGTATGTGTTCACCACGGCCAGCACCTTCGGGTCGAGCGTCTCACTGACGAGCACCGTGCGCTGCTTTTTCCCGGCTGCCACGGCCATCATCACGGCCTCGGCGGTGGCGGTGGTGCCGTCGTACATCGAGGCATTGCTGATGTCCATGCCTGTCAGCTCGGTCATCATCGACTGATACTCGAAGATGTAGTGCAGGGTGCCCTGCGAGATCTCGGCCTGATAGGGCGTGTAGCTGGTGAGGAACTCTGAGCGGCTGAGCAACTGCGGGATGACGCTGGGCGTATAATGGTCGTAGACGCCGGCTCCGGCGAAGCACACAAGCGGCTTGTTCTGTGCGCCCAGCTGCTCAAAGAGCTGCCGCACCTCCATCTCGCTCATTGCCTCGGGCAACTGGTAGTCGCCACGGAACCTGATCTGCTCGGGCACCTCAGCGTACAGTTCGTCTAAGCTCTTGACGCCGATAACCTCCATCATCGACGCCAAGTCTTTATCGGTATGCGGGAAATACTTGTACATGGTCGTCATAACGATTTGTTTTCGTGATAACGTGATAACGGTATAACGTGATAACGTGATAACGAGATAACGAGATAACGAGATAACGAGATAACGAGATAACGTAATAACGTGATAACGTGATAACGTAATAACGTGATAACGGTATAACGTTACAACGAGAACTTATTTCTCGCAGAATTCAGCGTAGGCTTTTGCGTCCATGAGGGCGTCGAGCTCGCTCTTGTCGCTCAACTCCACCTTGATAATCCAGTTCTCCCAAGGATCCTGGTTGAGCAGTTCGGGCTGGTCGTCGAGGGCGTCGTTCACCTCTACGATGGTTCCGCTGACGGGGGCGATGATGTCGCTGGCGGCCTTGACGCTTTCCACGGCACCAAACTCCTCGCCGGCTGTCACTTCGTCGTCCACCTCGGGCAGGTCGACATAAACCACGTTGCCCAGGGCGTGCTGGGCGTAATCGGTGATGCCGATGAAGGCGAAGTCACCCTCTACTTTTACAAACTCGTGCGACTCGCTGTAATAGAGTCCTTCTTTTACTGTTGCCATTGTCTTTGTTTTTTATTTTTTGTAGTTCTTGTTATAAAATTGTTTCTTGCAGACTGTGCCGGGGAACACTTTTTTGCGTATCTGCACCTGCACCTCCGTGCCTAACTTTGCGTAGGCCGCATCGATGAGTGCCATGCAGACGCTCTTGTCGCTGCTGATGGTGTGATAGCCTGTGGTCACCTCGCCGATGGCTTCGCCTGCAGCATTGAGAACAGTGTAGCCGTGACGGGGTATGGCCTTGTCGTGCAGCTCAATGCCGACAATCTTCTTGCTGGCGCCCTCTGCCTTCTGCTTGGCCAATGCCTCCTTGCCGACGAACTCCTCCTTGTCGAGCTTGACGAAGATGCCGAGGCCGGCCATGATGGGCGTGATGTCCTGGCTCAGCTCGTCGCCGTAGAGCGGCAGGCCCACCTCGAAGCGCAGCGTGTCGCGACAGCCCAGGCCGCAGGGCTTGCAGCGCCCACTGGCCAGCAGCTTGTCCCAGCACTCATTGATGAAGGCAGGTGTGGCGTAGATTTCAAAGCCGTCCTCGCCCGTATAGCCAGTGCGAGAGACTATAACAGCTTCTTTTGTTTGTTTGCCGGGTATTGTATCCCCCTCGGGGAACGACAGGAGGGCCGCTTCATAGAACTTTAACTCTTTGCACTCCAGGCCCAGCACCTCTTCCACCACTTTCTCAGCCTCGGGGCCCTGTACGGCTATCTGGCCGTAGTCGTCGCTGCGGTTCTGCAGGTCGATGTCGAAGCCCTTGGCCTGCTCCTGCATCCACGCCCAGTCCTTGTCGATGTTGGCGGCGTTGATGACGAGGAAGAAGTTGCCTTCTCCCATCTTGTAGACGAGGAGGTCGTCGACAGTGCCGCCGTCCTCATAGCACATCATGCCGTAGTAGATTTTCCCCACGGGAGCGCCCTTCACGTCGTTGGTGAAAATGTGCTGCACATAGCGCTCGGCATCCTTTCCGCTGACGGTGACCTCGCCCATGTGCGAGACGTCGAAGACGCCGCAGGCCGTGCGCACAGCCTGATGCTCGTCGGTGATGTTCGTGTACTGAATGGGCATGTCGAAGCCCGCAAAGGGCGACATCAAGGCGCCCAGTGCCACATGTTTGTCATAGAGACAAGTCTTTTTCATTTACGATTTACGATTTAAGGATTGACAATTGATTTTCCTTTACATACGTTGTATGAATTCTCGGTTGAGGTACTCCTGCTCCAGCAGCTCGATGCCTTCCACGTCTTTCGGCGTCAGCAGTAGCTCGCCGTTGCATAGTGTCTCCCGGATAACGGTCTTCAGCTCGTCGAGGCTCAAGCTGACATAGTCTTTCAGCAGGGTGATGCGCTGGCGCACGCTCTCGATGCCCTTTGCCTGCAGCTTCTCTGCCGACGGTGTGATGGCGTGAGTGATGTGCTGCATGTTCGTGTCGTAGAGCAGCGTGCTGTGAACGATGCTCTTGTCGCCCACATGATAGCAGGCCGTGCCGCACAGCTTGCGATGGCCTATCATCACGTCATTGTGGCTGGTGCCCGTGCCCTCGATGCCTATCTTGCGAAGCACCAGCAGCACCATGTTGATGAAGCGGTTGAAGGCAAAGCCCACATTGGCCTCGTTAGTGACAAAGCTCAGCATCACATTGCCCTCGTCGGCATAGACGCAGCCGCCGCCGCTCTTCCGCCGGAACATCTCGATGCCGTGCTGCCGACAGTAGTCCACGTTCACCTCGTTCTGCATCACCTGGTTGCGGCCGAAGATGACGCTGGGCTGCACCTGCCACATAAAGAAGCAGTCATCCTGTCTCCCTGCCTGAGCGGGAATGCCCGGAGAAGAGAGGACGTGGCGCGCCACATATTCCTCCATAGCCAGGTAGAACGAAAGAAGGCGCACGCCGCCTGTCAGCCCCGAAGAGGACTGGCAAGCGGCGTGCGAACTATCCGGCAGGACTACGTACTTCATTTTGTCTGCAAATATATAAATAAAATATGTAACTGCCAAATATTTCAGGGAATAGTTTTCCACAAAAAGTAATTCGTGCTGTGCAGTTGGCTTTTATCCTTGAACTGGCATATCCTCGTCGCTATCTTGGATTATTCATGCCTTTTTCTTATGTTCCTGCATGGACGGCATCACTGCGCTGTTCGCGCGGAAAGCCGGTGAGAAGTGTACAGAGGCCCCGCCATGGGACTTCTTCGTGCCTTGTGGACACATTTCGCCTCGCCGTCCTTTTCCGCGTCTGTAGCCGATTTTACAGAAGAGAGGTAGTCATTCCGATCACTGCCAGACAGTTACGGACGCTCGTAGTCAGAGTCCGTGCGGTGTCAGGAGTGTGGGGCGTGAGATTAGTTTTTGTGATGAGTGGGGGGGGAGTAGCTGAGTGTTGTTAGAATATCGACTCTACAATTTTGTCGACAATTTCATCGAAGTATTTCTGCTTGATGCTACCGAGGCGACGCTGAACGTCGCGCTCGATATTGCCAGTAATGATTTGACACTTCACAAGGCTGGGCTTCGAGAAGGCGAAGCCATCGACCATATCGTCGCTCAGTGGGTAGGAATACTGCGGATTAAGCCAGTCGTTCGACGTAATGAGCACAAGGTAGAACATACCATCCTCGTCCTCCTGCAACTGGTCGTTGCTGACGATGATGGCGGGATGGGGTTTGAAGGTGCCGTCGGGGAAGAGGAAACTGACCTCTACGATGTCTCTCTGGTGGTACTTCATAGGTAGCGTGCGATGATAGGAGCCATTGACTTGCGTGAGTGCTCAAGGGCTGCATCCCTCAGTTCGCGATGAGCCTGCACCTCTTCGGGCGTAGGGTCTGGCTGGAAGTCTTTTTTCAAAAACAGCCCCGTGGCCAACAGTGCAGCGAGTTTGCGCCTTGCCAGCGCGTTGTTTTGGTTATACTCTAATGTTATAGTACACATGACAAATACGTATTTATGTAAGATTCCGGCTGCAAAGGTACTCATTTATTTTCAAATATTATCTGTTTTTCCCGTTAAAGATGCGATAAGGTGGCGAAGATGCACCGTTTTACTGTCTTCGCCCGCCTCCATCTTCGCTTTCAGCCGCCTGACCGATAAGCAGGCTACGAGTTCTTCAGCAACTACCGTCGCGACACCCCAAAATCGTCCGAAGGCTTCGGACGCTCCGTCCGAAGGCTTCGGACTCATTGTCCGAAGGCTTCGGACTCATTGTCCGAAGTCTTCGG
>JAEEPZ010000041.1 GCA_016285055.1 Prevotella sp. | reverse complement strand
GCTCGTTCAATGTGATAGTATAAGTTGCCATAATCTGTATTATTTCTTTGAATTGTCTGTTGTTGTCTGTCTGCCGTCATTCCCGACCGCTGGTCGCCTACCCGTAGCCTTTCGCAGCCTTTCGGCTGACAAGTCTGCGGTTAAGCGAGAGCCATGATGCTTGCATTGATGGCCGAGCGTGAGCAGACTCGCACGCTTTCGCGTGCAAAGGTACGGAAAATATTTCAAAAAATTGCTTTTTATGAGGGAGTTAACACTGTTTCCACACAAATATTTTGCTTTTTTTCAAGAGAAGCGTTATATTGAGGATGGGAATAGTCCCAGAAAACAATTAAATTCTATTAAAATGATGAACAGAAAAGTTTTGTTCTGGCCGTTCTTGCGTTCCTTCGGTAGCAAGCGACCAAGGCGCAAAAGGAGAGCGATGCAGGCTACGGCACTGTCGCCCTGACACTTGCCGCCGGGACGTACCAGCTGGTAGTCATCGCTCACAACTGTGAAGGCTCGGCCACCATCACCTCGACGGAGAAGGTGACCTTCCCCAACAACAAAGTGACCGACACGTTCTATTACTTCGGCGACCTGGTGGTGACCTCTGAAGTGCAGAGCTATGACCTCACGCTGACCCGTGCCGTCGCCATGTTCCGTCTGGTGTTGACCGACGAAGAAATGCCAGCGAACGTCGCCAAGCTGAAGTTCTACTACCTCGGCGGCTCCAGCACGTTCAGCCCGAAGGACGGCTACGGCTGCGTGAACTCGAAGCAGACGGAAATACGCCCTGTCAGCGACGACGGCATCTACGAAATCTTCACCCTGCCCCACACAGATGACGACGTGCTGACCAAACTCACCGTCACCGCCCTCGACCAGAACGACAACACCGTGAAGGAGAAGGTCTTCGAGAACGTCCCCGTCAGCCGCAACCAGGTGACCCGCTATACCGGCAGTTTTTTCGGTAGCGGCGGCGGTAGCTCGACCTCCGATGGCACTTTCCGCCTCACCGCCGACCCCGACTGGGACAGCGTGAACGGCTACACGTTCTGAGGCGCTGTTGACACTCGGTCATTTGCAAGTTACACGATTGGCCATGCTTGCATGACCAAACCTCTATCAACTTCGAGAGCCGAGGCTACTGTGCCCCGGCTCTCGTTGTACTTCCATCAAATGAGGTCACTTCCTTGCTCCTTTCCCTCTCGTTCCTCAGTCAACCATTATCCACTCTTGTCAACCTTTGTCAACCCTGTCCACGAGATGGCAAAATAAAAGTCCTCAAAATTCTCCGCGGTAGAAATGCGTTGCAAAGGTAAGCGGATTTTTGAGAACCACCAAAAAGCAAGTCTGAAGCGTTAAAATCTAAAAGTGGTTGATATACAAAGGTTTATCTCTATGTGTTTTTCATTGTTTGTGGTTGTTTAGAGGTCTCTAAATACATAGCTATTTATGTGAGTTAATACCGCGAAGCGGCCTGAGAAAAATCCAATAAAAACCAATATAAACAAGAAAAACAATTTGGGATAATAGCTATCGCCTTGCCCGCTGCAGCAAAGACCCGAAGGGACGACAGACCCTGCGCATCGGTTCCGTCGTCCCTTCGGGACTTATTGTGGCGTCAACCATTAGCAGGGGCGTTGCCCCTGCCTGTAATCCGTCGTCCCTTCGGGACTTCTTGCCGTTCCTTGCCCGCCTCACGTGGTCCCTGCAGCGGTCAAGGCGATAACCTTTTTCCAAATTGTTTTTCTTGTTTTTATTTGTTTTTATTGGTTTTTTCTCAGACCGCTTTGCGGTATCAACTCACATAAATAGCGACGCAACTATGTCACCCCATCCGTACAGCACGAATTAATTTAATGATTATCCGCATGTAGCCGATGGATGCCGTTGTTATCATGTTCTGTCTCATTCATTATCAGACAAACACGTACTGCCGCAAAAGTAACTTATTCCCCCCCTTGCAAAGGGGGGCAGGGGGGGATTCACTCTGCGCAGATGAATCCCCCTCTAACTCCCCCTTTGCAAGGGGGAGAATTGAGTTACTGCAAGCCTTTGCTTGTAACTGTCATGATACATTCTCAGGGGGAGTCGGCTTGCTCCAATATGGACGGGCACGCTATCGGGTGATTGCGGATAATCATAATTAATTTTATTGTTCCCGGTTACTCAGGAACTGCATGACGCGTATGCTCATCTGCAGGGCATTGCCTTCGGGCTGGGCGCTGTAGCTGTTTTGTTTCTTGGTCCAGGGCTCTTCCATGGCATACCAGTCGATGGTGACCTCCTGTGGTAGGGCCAGGGCGAAAAGCTCTGAGGCTGTCTTGTTGGCGTTGGGCCCGCCGCCCAGCAGCTCGGGCTGCGGCTTGGTCTGCGCCTCCATCTGTGCCAGCAGGGCGTCGAAGTATGCCTTCCAGCGCGGATAGTAGAAGTCGCGCAGCAGTCCCTGCCACTCCTTGTGAGCATAGTCGCGCAATCCGCCAGTGTCGGCGCAGTAGCGGTTGCCCCATGTGGTTATCTGCACACGGGCGTTCCATTCGTATAGCTGCTGTTCCTCGGGCGTCGTGCCGCAGTTGATGGCGGCCTGCGTCCAGTGGCCAAGACGGAACTCAGGGCGTGTGGCCAAGAGCGAGTCCTGCAACAAGAGCATGTGAAGGAAACGTGCTGACGAGCGCTTGAAGTCCTCGATGGCGAAGGCCTTGTAGTCGGCGATGACGTGCTGATATTGCAGTCGGGCCTGGTCGGCCAGGGCCTGACGGGTGATGTCAACGAGGTCGTACTCCAAATTGTTGGCCCCCCCTACGGCCCCCAAGGGGGCTTCATTTGACTTGTTGCAGGGTTTGCCATCATTAGTGTCCCCCTTGGGGGACGACAGGGGGGCTTCGTAGAGTTTAGAGTTTGCTGCCGCTGTCCCATCAGGGGTAGGCATGGCGGTAGCAAACTCTAAACCATCCGCTCTACACTCTAAACTAAGTAAGCATCCTTTCAAGAACAGGCGTGCGGCCTCCAACGTGCTGGCAGGGTCGTAGTAGTTCTTCATCTTCGACCACGACGAGGCCTGGAAGTTGTTCAGCGACGGACGGCCGCAGAAGATGCTCTCGTGAGGGCCCTGTTGGTTGTTGCCTGCCGGACAGTTGTAGATGGTCTTTGCCAACAGCTGCCACGCCTTCTGCAAATCATCATTCTCCACTGCATAGCGGGCCTTGACGTAATTCTTCACCCATTCCTCTTTCGTAAACTTCTGAGGCCTCCACGGCAGCTCGCTCATCAGCTCGAACATCACGGGATTGTTCTCCGAGCCTTCCATCGTGAAGCCGATGCCGGAAGCCCCCCCTACTGCCCCCGAGCAAGCCCCCCCTACTGCCCCCGAGCAAGCCCCCCCTACTGCCCCCGAGGGGGCTTCATTTGACTTGTTGCAGGGCTTGCCAGCATTAGTGTCCCCCTCGGGGGACGACAGGGGGGCTTCGCCTCCCTCGGGGGACGACAGGGGGGCTTCGCCTCCCTCGGGGGACGACAGGGGGGCTTCGCCGTAGAAATTGTTCAGCAGCTGATCCATGCGCCCATGCAGGCCGACGTTGGCACCGAAGTTCTGCAGGAGGCAGAACAGCCACTGGTGCTGTTTGTAGCCTTCGTCGCGCTTCCAGATGCTGGGTGCACCGAACATGGGCCGGCACTCGGAGAAGAGGTCGAGCACCAGCAGGTCGCCGGCCTTCATCGGGTCCACCATCTCCGGCCGCGGATTCTCCGTCCATCCCTGAATCACCCATACTGCCTTGGGGTTGACACGCTTCATGGCAGCCATCAGCTTGCGGCCCGACTCAGCATAGTCGATGCTGGCGTCGTCGTGGCTCTCGTGGAAGGGATCCATCGAGTAGTAGTCGGCTTTGCCGTAGAGCTTCGTCAGCTCGTCGTAGTAGAGCTGGGCTATCTCGTCGAAATGCTCGTCGGTAGGCAACAGGTTGGCGGGGCGCTGGAAACCGTTCCACAGAGCCCCCCCTACGGCCCCCGAGGGGGCTTCTATAGTTTTGCCATTAAGGGTAGGGTCTATAGTTGCCCCCTCGGGGGCAGAAGGTGAGGCTTTGGGGAATGATGGCATCATGCCGCAGTAGCCCGGCAGCACGGGGTGCATGCCCAGCTCCTTCATGCGTTTCAGAATCTGTTTCTGCAACTGCTCCTGGCGTGTGTACCACGAAGAGGGTAGGGGGCCGCCCCAGCCTTCGAGGTTGTTCATCTCCCACCAGGCGAGGAAGGCCGGTCCGGCGATGAACTGCCCTATCTCGTCCTCGCTGTAGCCCAGCCGCAGCAGCATGTTGCGCCACACGCACTCCTCGCCGACAATGGCCAGCGGCAGGTTGACGCCATGCAGGCAGAGCCAGTCAATCTCCCGCTGCCAGCGCTCCCAGTCCCAGAACGCCATGGAATAGGAGAATGTGCAGTAGTTGAAGGCGTAGCGCAGGGTGAGGTTTGTCTCGTGACGCTCTTTCTGAGGCACGCGAGGCAGCACGTTGGGCAATGGGGCCTGCATCTGGTTCCACGAGAGGTGGATGCCAGCGTAATACTTCAGATACCAGTTCAGACCCACGCCGATGTTCACCCACGTGTTGCCTCGTATGACGACGCGGCTGCCCTGCTGATCCAGCTCAAAGTAGTCCTTGTCGGCCTGCCTCAGCTCAATCTTGAATTTCTTCGACGCCCCTTTGTCGATGCGCTCCAACAGGTCGTCTATAGGGGTGGCCCCGGCCGTCAACATCCCGAGCACGCATACCAGCGCCCATGCTATAGTCCGTAACTTCATATTCGCCTCTTTACTTTCTACTTTTTTACTTCTCACTTCTCATTTCCCGTCAGTCTTCCTCGATGGCATTGCGCTCGTTGCGGTTCTCCTCGCCAACGATGAGGTCGACGTTCAGCTGCTCGATGAACGACAGCTTGATGGCGCTGTTGTCGGTGCCGGGTTTGTACCACGGCTCGCGGCCGAAATAGTCCTTCAGGTCTTGTGCCTGGAAGACGTAGCCGTGGCGTGCCATGATCTCGTTGCGCATCAGGCGCAGCGTCTCCTTGCGGAAGCTGCCGAGGATGTTGCCATTGAGCACCACTTGCTCCGTTGCGTAGAAGCGTCCCACGCCGGGGTCGCTCTCTATGAGCGAGCCGATGCGTCGGTCCTTAGCGAAAATGCCGTACTCGTCGAAGTCGCCGTTGTAGAGGTTGAAGCCTTTCAGCGTAGGCACCATCTGCCAATACTTGGCACCGCTGATGCCGTTGAGTTTGATGACGTTCAGGGCCAAGCCGTTGAAGGTCATCACCTCGTAGGTGCCTTCCTCGCTTCCCACGCTGATGGAGCTGCTGCCTATCAGCACGCGCTTGCCGTCGTTGCGGGTGTAGGTGCCTATCAGTAGCGCCTTCTGCTTCTCGATGTTCAGTGTCTGGCTGTCGTCGGTGGTCTTCAGGAAGACGTTCTCCACGCCGTTGCGGTCGGTGCAATACTGGCTGATGGCGGTGAGGCCGTCCTGCTGCTGCACCTTCAGCAGGGCGCCCTCGGGCATGCTGGTCCATTTATAGTCCGCATCCTTGTGCACGAGGTATTGGTTGGGCAGGTCGCTGATGGGGTTCATCGTGAACTGCAGCTCCTCGCCCTCGGCCATGGCTTCCATCTTGATGCTGCCGTTGGCATTCACGGTGGCCGTGTAGTTCAGACTGCCGTCATACCATTGCGTGTTGTTCCTCATGAGCTGTGCCTGAGCACTGATGCTGCCTATGAGCATCAACAAGAATAATGCTTTCTTCATCTTTTTGTTTTGTGATTTACGTTTTACATTCGCTCAATTTTCAGGAGTTAAAGGAGTTAAGGGAGTTAAAGGAGTTAAAGACAAATGACTCTCCATGAAAGCCTTTGTCTCTGGGTTGAAATCCATAGCAAAGCTATTGTCTTTAACTCCTTTAACTCCTTTAACTCCAAAAAAACTCCCAAAAACTCCATAGCGAAGCTTTTAACTCCAAAACTTGCGAAAGTTGAATTATTTATCACCAGTGATGACGATACCGCCATTCTCAGGAATATTGATAGCTAAAGGTTTCGCATTGAATGTCATCTGCCGCATTGCTCCGTTGAGCTGTGCATCGTCGGTGTAGGTGGTGATGGCTGCGCCTTTCTTGAAGAATGTCGTCAGGTCGAGCTTGATGGCGACAGGTTCCTTCTGGGCGTTGATGCCTGCTATGTACCAGCGCTGGCCGCAGCGGCGGGCCATGATGACATACTTGCCGGGATAGCCGTCGATGAACTTCACCTCGTCCCATGTGGTGGGCACGTCCTTCATGAACTGCACGGCCCAGTCGGGAGCATCGGTCAGGTTGTTGGGAGCCATGGCGAAGTGCTGGACGCTCGACTGGAAGAGTACTGCCGTAGACAGTGCGAAGACGTCGCTGGTGCGGCGGATGCTGCCGTGCTGGTTGTCGGCATTGTAGTACTTGTTCAGCGTGGAGCCGCCGAAGTCCATCGAGCCCACGGTGTTGCGGATGAAGGTGTGTGTGCAGGCGTTGCGGGCCTCAGCGTCGCAGGCGCCCTGTCCGAAGTGCAGGTTCTCAGAGGCGAGGACGGCCTCGGAGGCCACATAGTTGGGGTACATGCGCTCCCAGCCTCTGGGGAGGGTGCAGCCGTGGAAGATGCACTGAATGCCGAACTCGTTGGCGTCGGTGAGGATGTCCTCATAGAGCTGCATCATGGGCTGCTTGTCGCCGCCGAAGAAGTCCACCTTGATGCCGAGAATGCCGTTCTGCTGCATCCACGCCATCTCCTTGCGGCGTGTGCTGCTCTTGTCCATCTTACCGATAGGCGTCTGCGGAGCATCGTTCCACGAGCCGTTGCTGTTGTACCAGAGGAAGATGCCCACGCCCTTCTCGCGGCCGTAGCGGGCCAGCTCAGCCATCTTCTCGTAGCCTATCTGCCTGTCCCAGAAAGCATCGATGAGCACCGAGCGCCAGCCCATGGCGGCCGAGAAGTCGATGTAGCGCTTCTGCTCGTCGAAGTTGCAGCTGCTGTCCATGCCGATGATCCACGACCAGGAACCCTTGCCGTAGGTGTATTCCTTCGAGGGAGCGTACTTGGGGCGCACCAGGTCGTTGGCGACGGTGGTCTCCACGATGGGAGCCAGTGTCTCGCCGATGGTGATGGTGCGCCAGGGCGTGAGTGCTGGCAGCGACACGCCGGGCGTGACGGAGCCGATGCCGTTCAGCTCGCCCTGCTGCGGGAAGCCAATCTTGTATTTCGTGCCGCCGTCGTTCAGCAGCCTACAGCCCACGTAGCCACCGTCGGTGCCCGTCTCGCTGATGAGGATCCATGCCCCCCCTTCTGCTCCCGAGGGGGCTACGTTTGACTTCTTGCGAGGCTTGCCAGCATTTGAAGCCCCCTTGGAGGCCGTAGGGGGTGCTTGCACCTTGAAGAGACAGGGGAAGGTGTAGCCCTCGCCCCATCCGTTCTTGCCGGCCTCGTCGTCGAGGGTGTAGCTGGTCTCATAGCTGGGCGATGTGCGTGCAAAGCCGCCCATAGGCTTCGACTGCGGGCAGAGGAATGTCGTGGTGCCGTCGGGCAGGACGAAGGCGCTGGCCTCGCTCTCTACGACGCCCACCAACGTCTCGCCGCCACGTGTGCGCCGTGAGTAGATTTTGTAACGGAAGGCCACATCACGGCCGGTGACGTGGAAGAAGATGTCGAGCACCTGGCGGTCGTCTTTCGTAAAGTGGCAGACGGCCTCGGTGGCCACCACCTTCACCTGGCTCTGCTTCGTGGTGTGCAGCAGGTATTCGTCTTCTACGGTCTGCACCTCGCAGTCCTTCAGGGTGAGGCCCTGCGTCAGGTCAGCGAAGTTCAACTTCAGGCCTAACGGCGATGGCAGGATGACCTGCTGTCCGTTGAGGGTTACGGCATACTGCGGCTTTCCGCCTTCATCGCTCACGGTGACGGACACTTTGCCGTCGGGACTGTCGATGCGCTTCTCGTTGGCACCGAAGGATGACACGGCCAATGCCAATGCCATCATCAACACTATTTTTTTCTTCATGGTTTTATAGGTATTAAATAATATAATCAAGTTTTTTCTTAAGGAGTTGAGGGAATTAAGGGAGTTAAGGGAGTTGAGGAAGTGAGGAGTTAAAGGAGTTAAGGGAGTTAAAGGAGTTAAAGACAAATGACTCTTCCATGAAAAGCCTTTGTCTCCGGATTGAAATCCATAGCAATGCTATTGTCTTTAACTCCTTTAACTCCTTTAACTCCAAAAGAATCCATAGCAAAGCTATTGTCTTTAACTCCTTTAACTCCTTTAACTCCTTTAACTCCTTTAACTCCAAAAGAATCCATAGCAGAGTTTTGTCTTTAACTCCAAAAAACTCCATAGCAAAGCTATTGTCTTTAACTCCTTTAACTCCTTTAACTCCTTTAACTCCAAAAAACTCCAAAACAGCTCGACTACTTACAGATAATCTTCTTCGATTGCCCATCGGCACTGCGGAGAATGATGACCTGGCCGCTGCGAGGCTTGGAGACGGGGCGTCCCTGCAAGTCGTAGTAACGCTGCGCGTCGGATGTCGGCTGCTGTGTGATGATGTCGATGGCACTGTCGTTGTTCACTTTTTTCACACGGCAGTCCAAGAGCAGGTATTCCAAGAATCCGTCGGTGGCCGTCTTGAAGCTGATGACATAGTTGCCTTTGGTCTTCACGGTAAACTCCAGCTTCTGCGTCTTTGCCGCCGTGAGGTTGGCGGTTGTGCTTCCGTTGGCGTTGGGCGCAGCAGTGAGCGTGGTTGATGTGGCCAGCGCCGTGCTGCTGCCTGTGGGCAGGATGCTGGCCTTATAGGTCGGCGACCCTTTCCATGCCGCCATGGCCCATGTCAGCTCATAGTCGCCCGGCTCCAGTGTGAAGGGGAAGGCGCTCTGCCGTCCATACTCGCAGCTGGTGTTACGCCAGTAGAGTCCCTTGTTCTGCCAGCCGCCGAAGCCTACCATGGTGCGTGGGCCTGAGCTGTAGCTGGAGGGATACTCGTGGACGTCGGTGCCGTCGGTGGCTCTCCATCCTTCCGGTATGGTGCCGTTGGCCACTGTGGTGAAGTCGAGCACATAGCCTGAGTTGCCCTCGCCGCTGCCAGTGTCGATGCCGAAGATGGGCAGCAGGGTGACGTTGTCGTCGGGCAGGGTGAAGGTCACTTCGCCGTCGCCGTTTATGTCGATGGTCTTGGCCATGGTGTAGAAGACGGAGTTGACCACACGCAGCTGTTTGAGCTGATAGCCTTCCTCGGCCATGACGCTGAGGGTGACGGTATCGCCTTCGGCTGCCTCGCTGACATGGGACGTCACGGTGCCGTGGGCGGCGCTGCGCACGGTGACGAGGAACTTCTCGGCAGGTGTGCCGGCGGGCATGTAGATCACCTGGTCGATGGTCATGTTGGTGGCGCCAGTGTTGGTGATGATGAGGTTGTTGGTGCCTTCTTTCAGGGTGGCCGACAGCTTCAGCTTGCGCCAGTCGTTCTTGGCCACCTTCTCACACGTCAGGGTCTGTGCGGTGCCGTTGACCGTCACTTTGACGTTGCCTGCCTTCGAGGTGTTGCAGTAGCGGATGTAGATGTCGTAGTCGCCGCCTTGCTGCAGCTTGAGCTGATGGCGCAGCGCGGCGGTGGTGTTGGTGCCCATCTCCACGTAGCCCATGCCGGTAAACTCGGAGTAGTCGGGGGCGCACCAGCCTGAGTGGGTGAGTGCCACTGACTTCACGTTCTTATAGTCCATGTTCTCGGCCTCGATGACAATAGGACCGGCGAAGGCCTCTGGCTGCTGTGGTATGGGCAGCTCTTCAACGGGCAGCACGTCAGTGCGGCGGTCGGTGGCGGCACCTGAGCACTCGATGGTGAGGTCGCAGGGGCCCCAGTGCTTCACATTGACGGTGAAGATGCCATTGTCGGCATCGTAGGTCTCGGTCTTGCTGGCAGAGCCTACGGCGTGTTTCGTCACCTTGGCAACAGGCTTGCTCGTTGCTCCCACGATGGTGATGACGTCAGTCTGCTGCGTGGAGGTGTCGCTGCGATAGTTGTTCAGGTAGAACTTTATGCGGTCGCTGTATTCGCGGATGTGTCCGCTCGACAGCATGGCGTATGTCAGCTTCAGCGAGTCGCAGGTGTTGTATTGCAAGGCAATGTCGGCCGAGGCCGTCGTCTTCTGGTTGAGATAGGTGTAAGGCGTGTAGGTGACGAGATGGTTGCGGTAGCGGTTGACGAAGAGGTCGCCCTTCGACACCTCGGGATACTGTGCGTTGAAGTCGCTCACCTTCTTGGTCTGGCTGGTGCTCTTGTAGGTTGACTTCTTCTGTTTGACGGGAATGCTCTTGGCCGTGTCGTCGTAGTAACCGATGACCAAGGGAATGGTGCCGTAGCGGCCCGTCTTCTTGAAGTAGCACAGGTTGTCCATCCACTGTCCGTTGCCCCGGTTGAAGGGGTCGGTCTGCTTGTAGAGCCCGTCGTAGAGGCTGCCCCATACAGCATACTTGTCCTCGTCGCTTCCGCTGCTCATGTCGTTCTGAATGGCAATCTTGATGTTGCCCACCACCTCTTGGCGGGTGGGTATGTAAAGATGTCCTTTGATGATCTCGCGGAACATGTCAATCCACACGCCCTTGAAGTTGGCATACAAGCCCCAGTTGCGGCGGGTGTAGCCGTCGACGGTCGAGTTGCTGAGGTTCTGGAAGTCTTCAGTCCAGATGAGCTCTGGTCCGTCCCACACTGCGCCGCCGTTGACGCAGCACTGCTCCATGACGGTGCCTATGCCGGCAGCGCCGGGATATTTCTTGCCGTGGCCCTCGCCCAGCAGGGCATCGAGGGCGCCGTTCCATCCGCAGTTGTCATAGCGCACGCCGTAGTTCTTGGCCAGACCGCTGACAAAGGGTCCCCATGTCACGCTCTCGTTGGCATACCAGCAGCTGCTCGTGGTGTACTTGTAGAGCCAGAGGCAGGCCTCGGGATAGTCCTTGCAGGCCTGCAGCAGCTTGGTGTTGCGCTTCATCATGCCCATGGGGTTAAGCGGATGGCTCCAGATGTTTCCGCAGAACGAGATGGTGAGGAAACCGCCATACTTGTGATGCATGGGTACGAGCTTCGAGAACAGTTCGATGCGCGAGGCCTGAGTGCTGGAACTCTCGTCGCCGCCCTCGTCGAAGCCCCAGAACTGCTCGGCATAGTTCCAGCCGAGGAAGTTGGGATAGGCCTTGAAAAAATACTCGAAGGTCTCCAGGTCGTCATCCTGAATGTGCGTGTGACCGCCGCTGGCAGGCTGGCAGGTAAACCACATGTTGTTTTGCTGGCACACCGAGGCCCACGACTTGTAGGTGCGCACGGCGCAGCGAGGCATGCGGTACATGTTCAGGTCTTTGTCATACTGGCAGGACAGCGAGAGGTTCATGCACACATAGGGCTTGATGTCATCGGGTATGAGGTCGATGATTTTCTGTGGGTCGGCGCTGTTCCACACGTCGATGTGAACAAGCCACAGCGGGTGTTCGTTGTCGATGGGGCGGCGCTGCTGAGCCGTTGCTGACTGCCATGCTGCAGCCATCAGCAGCAGGGCGGTGAAGAGTAACTTTTTCATATCTGTCGTTTTTGGTTCATTGATATTTGTGCATACAGAGGTAATAGCGCCTCACCTTGCCCGTTTGCAAATTAGACGCTGAGAGAAGCTCGGATACATGGGTGATGTCGGCGATGGTGCCGTCTTTCATTAGGATGTCGATGCTGTCGTCGGTGGGCGAGTACATGTCTTTCTCGGCACTCACCACCTGCATGAGGTAGTCGGTGTCGTCGATGCTGACGCCCATTGTCTCTGCCAGGTCATGGCGCAGCTCTTCGAGGCGTTCTTCGGCCGGAGGCTCTGAGGTCATCTCGCAGCGCCACAGATGGCGGTCGAGGAGGTCGCCGGCCAGCTGGGCGAGAATCTTGTCATCGCTGTGCCGCCACGCTTTCATTGCGCTCCAGATGTCGCTGTCGTCCAGCTCGCCATACATGCGCAGGGCCTCGGGGTCGTTGTGGAAATGCTCGGCGTCCACGTCATGATAAAGGAAATAGGCCAGCGCGGGCGATGCAAAAAGCCGGTCGCCCACAGCGTGGTGCTTCGCCAGGTGCTTGGCGCGGCGCAGGGTGCTCACCAGCATCTTCTCGTAGGCCACGGTGGTCTTGTGCAGATACACCTGCCAGTACATCAGACGGCGCGAGGTGAGGTAGTTCTCCAGCGAATAGATGCCTTTCTGCTCCACCACCAGCCGGTCGTCTACCACATTGAGCATCTTGATGATGCGGGCCGAGCCGATGGTGCCCTCCGCCACGCCGGTGAAGAAGGCATCGCGTCGCAGGTAGTCCAGACGGTCCATGTCCAACTGTGATGAGATGAGCTGGTGGAGGAAGTGCTTGGGATAGTTGTCGCGGAAGATGGCGATGGCCAGTGCGAGTTGCTCATGCAGGTCGCGGTTGATTTGTTCCATCATCATCAGCGAGATGTCCTCGTGCGAGATGCCGCTGATGAGTGTGTGCTCCAGCACGTGCGAGAAAGGGCCGTGACCGATGTCGTGCATCAGGATGGCGGCCTGCACCGCCTCGGCCTCGCTGTCGAAGATGAACTGTCCTTTCTGCTGCAATGTCAGCAGGGCCTCGGCCATCAGGTGGAAGGCTCCTAAGGAGTGTTGGAAACGCGTGTGGCGTGCACCGGGATAGACCACTGAGGCCAGCCCCAGCTGGCTGATGCGTGTCAGGCGCTGAAACAGCGGGTGCTTCACAATGTCATAAAGCAGGCCGCGCGGTATGCGGATAAACCCGAAGACGGGGTCGTTGATGATTTTGGCGTCGTTCAATTGTTAGTCGAGAGTTGATGGTTGCGTATTGAGTGGCGTTTGCTGGCTGATGACGAGGGTGCTGCGGGTGGTGGGAGTGATGCGGAAGCGGTTGTCGGTGCGGCGCCCCACGAGCCAGACGATGCGCCCGTCGGCGTCGGCCATCACCAGTTGTTGCTGCTTGTCAATCAGCGAGAGCTTGGCGTCGGTGAGATAGTCGCTGACCAGCTTCGAGCCTTTCATGCCGAAGGGATGGAAGCGGTCGCCCTGCTGCACAGGACGGATGGTGAGGGGAAACGCCACCTTGTCGGCATCGAGCGTAGCGGTATGGGGCTCCAGTGAGATGGTGTTCGCGGGGAGCACCTTCACCTGGAAGGAGGTAAGGGCATCGTAGCGGTAGTTGCCCGTTTCAGGCAGGCGTAGGGTGGGGCGCTCTTCCTGTCGGGGCGCCACGAGCAGCCTTTGGCCGTGTGTCACTATCTGGTGGGTGGGCGATAGCCACTGCAGACCGTCCGTCTGTTCTCCGCCCTGCCGGCTCAGCCTCTCAAAGATGGCATAGACGGTGGCGGGGGTGAAGCCGTAGGGCGTGAGCCACTCGAAGAGCACACACTCTGGCGATGGCTGCTTGAAGAGGTCGCTGGTGTCCATCGTTCCGTCCTTCACCATCTGGGCCAGCGCCTGCCTGATGACGTCCTGATAGACTGTGTTGGCCTCGCTCAGCCAGTGGGCCGTGCGTGCGATGTTGCTCACCGCGCCGGGGTTCATCTGCTCCAGGCGGGGAATGATGTCAAGGCGCAGTCGGTTGCGCTGCACGTCGGCCACGAGGTTGGTGCTGTCGGTGACATAATGCTGTCCGCGCTCCTGCAGCCACAGCTCTATGTCGTGTCGGCGAACGCACAGCAATGGACGCACAATGTGGCCGTTGCGGGCACTGATGCCTTTCATCCCCTCGATGCCCGTGCCGCGGACCAGGTTGAGCAGCATGGTCTCCACGCTGTCGTCTAAGTGGTGGGCCACGCAGATGTCGGCGGCGCCGATGTCATGGCGCAGCTGCTCGAAATAGCGGTAGCGCAGTTGGCGGGCTGCCATCTCGATGCTCACATGGTGTAAGGAGGCGTAGGTCTTGGTGTCGAAGTGAATGAGGTGGAGACGGATGTCGTGCGCTTGGCACAGGGCGATGACAAACTGCTCGTCGCGGTTGCTCTCGTCGCCGCGCAGGTGGAAGTTGCAGTGTACGGCCTCCACACGGTAGCCCAGTTCTTTCAGGCAGAGCAGCAGACACACGCTGTCGGCCCCGCCGCTGAGCGCCACCAAGTGCAATTGTTCAGGCTTCAGCAGCCTGTGGCGCTCCATATACTGTGCTATCGTCTTCAGAAACTCCAAGCCATTTAGATGAAATGGGAGTTAAAATGGCTTCTCTTTCGCTTCGTACACTTCCTCGATGGTCATGGGTTTCTTGATGGTGCCCAAGAGGCGGGCGCCGGTGGGCGTGATGACGTAGTTGAGCTCGTTGCGCAGGCCGGTGAAGTCGCGCCAGGCGTCGAGCTGGTCGTAGCAGATGAAATCCTCGAACAGGTGCTCTGCCCGCCACTTGTCCATCAGCTCGGGAATGAAATAGATGCCTGGCTCCACTGTGAACACGAAGCCCGGCTCCAGCGGACGGGCCAGCCGCAACGACTTGAAACCGAACTGGCGGCTCTTCGTCATCCCCTCGGCATAGCCCACATATTGCTCGCCAAGATTCTCCATGTCGTGTACGTCGAGTCCCATCATGTGCCCCAGCCCGCAGGGGAAGAACATTGCATAGGCGCCTGTCTCAGCTGCCTCGGCCGGGTCGCCTTTCATCAGCCCCAGGCGTTTCATGCCCTCGGCTATCTTTGTGGCGGCGGCGATGTGTGCCTCACGGAAGGGAACGCCGGGCTTCAGCTTGTCGACGGCGGCATAGAAGCTCTCCAAGTGGATGTTGTATATCTCAGCCTGCCGGTCGGTGAAACGCTCGCCGACGGGCATCGACGACGACAGGTCGCCGGCATAGTGCTCGCTGGTCTCTGCCCCGGCGTCGAGCAGGAAGATGTCGCCCTCGTTCAGCCGATGGATGAAGCCGTGGTTGTGCAGCACTTGTCCCTGCACCGTGGCGATGGTGGGGAAGGCCAGCACATGGCCGTGGCGGCAGGCCACCTCCTCGACGGCGGCGGCCACCTGACTCTCATGCATGCCGGGGCGCACCATGCGATAGGCGGTGAGGTGCATCTCGGTGCTCAGGTCTACCGATGCCTCGATGGCCTGGAGCTCCTCCTCGTCCTTGTGGTTGCGCTGTGCCACAATGGCCTTGATCAGCGCCACGGAGGCCCGGTCGGTCTGGGCCTTCGGCGCTACGCCGAGCAGCTCCCACAGCCACACACGGTGGTCGCCACGGTAGGGGGGCAGGAAGTGCACCGGCTGACCCTTGCGCAGGGCCTGGTCAACGTAGCCTTTCAGCTCTCTCAGCGCCATCGTCAGGGAAATGCCTACGGCCGATGCTTTCTCGCTGAGCGTCGGCTGAGTGCCTGTCCATACGATGTCGTCGATGGTCAGCTCGTTGCCGAACACTATTTCCTTGTCGGCATCGATGTCGATGACGGCGGCCAGACCGGCATAGTCGAGGCCGAAGAAATAAAGGAAGGTGGAGTCCTGACGGAAGCGGTAGGTGTTGTCGGCATAGTTCATGCCTGCTTCGTCGTTGCCTAAGAAGAGCAGCAGCCCGCTGCCCATGTCTTTTTTCAGTTGTGCCCTGCGGCGGATGTAAGTGTCTTTCTTCATAATAGTTGCAAAGGTACGAAATAAGCCTGACAACGCCAAATCCTTTGCCGAAAAAAGCCTGTGAGAGGAGGGAAAAACTCGTTTTCTGCCCCAATAAACGGCTTTTCCTGCGCAAAACGACTGCTCCTGCGCAAAAAATTTTGCTGATTTGTGCCTTGCAAAGTGTTGTTTCGGAAGAAAAAAGCGTAACTTTGCAGTCGGTAATCACCCATACTGCACATTCCCATGACCGGAGCCCATCTACTTATCGCAGCCATCATCTTGGCACTCGTGGCAGCATTTGTCATCACGATGCTGGTGCTCAACAACAGTGCGAAGAAACTCATCTCTGCCAATACCAAACTGGTGGAGAATCAGAACACGTTGCTCGAGCAGAACAAGAGACAGGGCAGCGAGCTGGAGAAGCGGACGGACGAACTGGAGGAGCAGCGCACAAAGTTGGAGGCGCAGCAAAGTGAGCTGGAGGAGCAGAAGGAAATGATTGAGACGTTGCTGCGGCAACAGCAGGATCTGGCCAAGCAGCTGCAGCAGACGTCCGTCGATGAGGTGACGCTGCTGCGCGAACAGACGCGCCAGCACCGTGAGCACATCGAGCAGACGGCCGACATGACCGACGAGGAGCTGATGGTGTGGGTAGACCGGAAAATGGATGAGACGCTTCTCTTCAAAGACTCTGACCTGACGCTGAAAGTCATGGCCAATGCGCTTGGGCTGACTCAGAAACGGCTGGGCGGGCTGTTCAAGAGCCATGCGAAGTATGCCAGCCTTGGTGACTATCTCAACGAGAAGCGCTTTCTTTATGCCTGCCGCCTGCTGCGCGAGGAGCCTCATTGGACTATTGAGGCCGTAGGTGCAGAGGCCGGCTTCGGCGGCCGCCGCACCTTCCAGGTGGAGGTCAAGCGCAGGCTGGGCATCACGCCGCTGCAATACAGGCAGTCGCAGGCTTGGGCGGGAGAGAACGAAGAATGACGACAGCCGGGGCCTTCATGCCCCTTTTCTTTAGCCCCTGCATTCACGGCATCACTGCGTTGTTTACGCGGAAAGCCGGCGAGAAGTGTACAGAGGCTTTGTACGCAGTTCAAGATAAAAACCGCACAGCCCGAAAAATTCCCAGGCTGGGAACAAATTATTCCCAGGCTGGGAACAAATTATTCCCACGCTGGGAACAAATTATTCCCAGCGTGGGAATAAAACATTCCCACGCTGGGAATTTTTCTGGGGGTGTACGTGGTGAGCGTGGGCATCTCGCCTGCGGCGGTTCGCAAGCGAGATGCATGCGTTCCCGCAGCATCATTGGCGACGCAACCATGTCTCATTATAGTAGAACGGATGTAATTGTGTTAAATCTGCGCAATTTTATATTAGAAATGATGTAATATTAAAATAAAGTTGTAATTTTGCATTCGAAACAATATAATTTGATATGGAAAGGACTAAACTGTCAGCTGTTGTTAAGACGCTGCGCAAGGAATATGGGCTTACCCAGGAAGACCTCGCCTTGAAGTCGGGTGTGGGGCTTTGCTTCGTCAGAAACCTGGAACAGGGGAAAGTGACGTTGAGGATGGATAAGGTAAACCAACTGCTTGATTTGTTTAATTACGAACTAACGGCAACCCCCAAACAATGAGACAGGCAGAAATATACCGCAAAGACATTTTTGCGGGCATCTTAACCGAAGAAGGCGGCGAATACCGCTTCTGCTATGATGAAACGTATCTCGCTCGCAAGGATGTGCAGCCTGTAAGTCTGACAATGCCATTACAGACGGAGGCGTTCGTAAGCCCTGTGTTGTTTCCGTTTTTTGACGGCCTGATACCTGAAGGATGGTTGCTTGATGTGGCACTCCGCAACACTGACATCAGTATTCTCGACCGCATGTCTCTGCTGCTGTTGTGCTGCAAGGAGTGCATCGGCTCTGTCAGTGTCGTACCCATCAACAAGGAAGGAGGCGAATGATGTGTAAGTGCCTGTATTGCTATCAACCTTTGAAGGAGGGTCAGAAAGATTTTCATCCTGGTTGTGCTCGAAAGTTCTTTGGTATAAAAGATGCCCCATCGCTGGAATATCGTCATGAAGACCTTGAGAGTTTGGCCGAGCATGTTATTCGTTCCCAAACTTCACTAACAGGTGTACAGCCCAAGCTGTCGCTGAACCTTAACAGACATGTGGGCAGCAGCCGACTGACCATCGTGGGGCTTTGGGGTGATTATATCTTCAAGCCTCAGACAGAGAGCTATCTGCAGTTGCCCGAAAACGAAGACCTGACGATGCACCTTGCAGAAGCGGCAAAGATAAGTGTCGTACCTCATAGCCTCATACGTTTGGCCGATGGAGAACTTGGTTACATTACCAAACGTATTGACCGCACCAAGAATGGGGAGAAGATTGACATGGAGGACATGTGCCAACTGACGTTGCACCCTACAGAATATAAGTATAAAGGCTCATACGAGCAGATAGCTAAGACCATAGCGCAGTATAGTAGTACGCCTAAGCTCGACATGACGAACTATATGCAGCTCTTGCTTTTCTGCTTTGTGACGGGCAATAATGATATGCACCTGAAGAATTTCTCGCTCTATCGCCCTTCTGAGAAGTATCAGTTGTCGCCAGCCTATGACCTCCTTAACGTTGCTATTGCCAATCCCCAGGACAAAGAGGAATTGGCACTCTCCCTTTCTGGAAGAAAGAAAAAGCTACGTCTTGACGATTTCCTAAGTGCGGCAAAGACAATGGGCTTGGAAGAGAATGTGGTGCTGCGTCTTATAGATAGTCTTCAAAAGACTCTGCCAAAGTGGCAGACGTTTATACGGGATTCCTTCCTCAGCGAAGGAATGAAGTGTGCATATATGGAGCTCATCACGTCCCGGTTGGCCCGATTACAGAAGTGAGTGTGTAGTGTCATTTCGCAGCTATCCAACAGCCGACGGCCATGATGACTGAGGCCACGATGAAGATGAGTGTGACGGGCTCGCCGAGCAGAAGAATGGAGAGCAGGGCACATTCTTTCTAATCGATAACCTCAATCAGCCATGAATCATTCAGGCTAACCTGTATGATTCACGGCGTAATCTTTGATAGTGTACATTTCCTTGTTTCTTATTCCTATTAGAATAGTCCATCGAACAAGGAAAAGACTGCGTTAGAAACAAGGAAACCGTAAGCAAAGATTACATTTCGGGTATAATTTGGGGCGCATTTCTAAAATTTATACCCGAATGGATATATTATTCGTAAATAATATGTATCTTTGCACCCGTTAAGGTATAATTACAGCGATGGCTCTATCGGACAATGGCGGAAAAAGCGGCTTCAATCGCAATACCTTCATAACAGCCTTCACCCAAAGCGGTATTTCAGCTGCAATAGCAGAGAAGATGATAGAACGAATGAGGAGTAACCTTCCAAAGTGGAAAGAGCTCATCACCCGTTCTTTTCTTCCAGAAAAAATGAAGATGGACTACTGCGCTCTTTTGGACAAGCGAGAAAGCGCTTTGGATGCCATCAAATAAGATTCTTTATTTCCTCAGTTTGCCCTTGCTTTCCAGATAGTGAGTGAACAACTCCCACTGTCCGGCACGCTGCTTGATGTTGGCCTGTGTGCGCTCGTCGTTGATGAACTGCTGAGGATAGCAGTCGTGCAGGTAGTAGCGGGGATTGCCCTCGTCGTCGCCAATCGTGGAGTAGTGGAGCACGAGGTCGAGGAAGACACGGCTGTCTATGTCGGAGACGAAGCGGCTGACCTCGAACAAGAAGTTCTCGCCGAGGCGGAACTCCAAGCCCTCGTGGTGATAGTTTTTCATCAGTTTGTTGAACAGCCGCTCGTCCTGCGCCTTGAAGCGTATCTCGCGGGTGCTGACGTTGAACCACTCGATGTCGTCCTCGGTGAAGATGGTGTCGATGGCGGCGGCCCTTGTCTCGTCGACGGGTTCGCAGGCAAAGAGTCTCACTTGCTCCACGGGATCGGTGGTGAAGGACTTTGCGGGTTCGTTACTGTCGCTGCTGCAAGCAGTCATCGTCATGCCGGCTATGGCTATCGCCATCATCCAAGCGAAGGTTCTGTCATGTTTCATGTTCTTTTTGTTTATAAAACGGATGTCTCTCTATTTTTATTGTCCTTTCAGCTACGCAAAGACTGCACGAAACATAAAAGATAATTGTTTTTCGACCTACCAATAAGCCGTACCAATACCCTCGGCCTTGAATTATTGCTTTCTGCTCCTCCTCATTATCATTATTATAGACCATTCGTTGTGCTCTATTTAAAGAAATCTGCTGAAATGCTTTGAAAATCGAGATATTATGCTTACCTTTGCAGCACATTTAACGAGGGAGGACAGCATAATGGAACTTCAGACGGTTAAGACAGGAAAGGAAAAGCTGATAGCCAGCGGTGCACGCATGGATGGCATCAGCATCAGGCGCACAGGCATAGCAAAGGTGCTGTGGCGCAAACTGGACGTGGAGATACCCAAGAGCGAAGTGATAGCTAACGGTGTGAACATCTATAAAGGCTAAAGCACGGTATGGGAACTATCACGAGAAGATTTGAAGAGAAGGTCGACTGCATTGTGACGGAAAGTTACGTCTATGCGCCAGTTGACCTTTCTTCGTGTAAAGATGTCAAGCGTGTGAAAGTGGTGCGCTCGCTTTGGGACACCGGGGCTTCCGTTACGTTGATTTCTGCCAGGGTAGCCAAAGTGCTGGGACTGACATCGATTGGAAAGACTGGTGTGTCGGGCTACAATGAGGGCATTGACGTGAAAGACACCTACTGCGTCCATGTGGGACTGCCTACGGGCGACATTGTGACGAACATCATGGCGATGGAGTTTGAAAGCGATGAATACGATGTGGTCATCGGTATGGACGTGATAGCGAAAGGCGACTTGGCTGTAACCAACCTGGATGAAAGGACAACATTTACGTTTCGTATCCCTTCGGAAGAGGAAATAGATTTCTCGAAGGAATCAAGGTAACAGACACATTGACTCATAGTGGCAAAGACAAGAGTGGGAAACCGGCCTCGGTTTCCCGCTCAAAGTTTTCTACTACGCAAAGACTGTACGGAACACAAAAGAAATGGTTTTTCGACATACCCATAAGCCGGGTATCATCTGCTTGTCATAATTTTTTGAAAATTTTATGCCATTTTGTTTCGTTATTTGGGGAAAAGTTGTATCTTTGCACCGTGTTTCTTCGGAGACACGACATTTTATTTGCTCATTCGCCACACGAACTGCTACCTCTGAAAGTGAACGGGCAATATCTAACATCAAGAGGCTTGCGCCTAAAGCGCAGGCTTCCCATAGATGTTAGAAGGTTGTAGCAGACCTGTGTGGCGTATGGTGAAGACCTGCGCTTTTCTTGTGTCCACAGGCTTGGCGCGACTTCTCCTGACGGACGAGATTAGTATTAACAAGTAAAAAAGCAAGTAAAATGAAACACCTATTAGTCTTATTGTTTCTCTTGTGCTCAGCCAGTGTCTCTGCACAGGACGTGATTGTGAAGAAGGACGGTTCGACCATCGTCTGCCGCGTTGTAGAAGTCTCCGCTACAGAGATTACCTACAAGAAGTGGAGCGACCTGAACGGTTCCAATTATGTAATGGACAAGTCGCTTGCCTCAGCCATCAATTACGAGAATGGAAAGAAGGAAAACCTGTCGGAGGCAACGAATCTTTATGCGCCTGGAAATCAGAATGATGGGGTGCAGCAGTATAATGACAGAGCGTTATTGAGGATAGATGCCGCATCAAATAATCCTTATACTAAAGTGAAAACATTAAGAAAGATAGGATGGATTGGAGGAGCCGCTATTGCTGGTGCTGGTATAGTATGTATTGCCATCTGCCCTGATAGCGAGGATTTGCCTATCCCAATCGCATTAATTGGCGGAGGTGCAGCATTTACAACTACGTTTCTTCTCATAGCGAATCAACAGAAGAAAAAAATTCAAAGATTTGAGTCATCTGCAATTTATAAATATGATTTCAATCTTTCCAATGGTTCTTCTATCTCCCTATGTGCAGATATGCTTAGTGACCGAATAAACGGCACAAACACAATTGGTCTCGGCCTTCGTTACAACTTTTAACCAACGCCTAAACGATGAGAAACAATTCCTTGTTTATAGTTTTATCAGTCATTGCCATATTGACAACCTATTCGTGTAGTAGTACACGCATAGGTGCTGGCGGCTATTCTACAAATATGGGTGTTGACGCCAGAGGCACCAGCTACAACAGTTATGACTTGGTGCCCGTTGGCGACCGTATCACCTATACAATTGACATCTCTACTCCCGAGGGCAAACAGAAACTATACAAGTTGACGCTTGCAGAGGCACAACGGTTAGCGGAGACCGAGGCTGCGCGTAAATACAATTGTGACCGCCTTATCGACCCTCGCTTCGATTACTTGATAAAAGATAAACGTATCCTTCGCATCACTGTTGACGGCCGTCCTGGCAACTACCGGACACGCGACAACCAGTACGACTCACGTACCAGGCAGGAAATAGACATCAACGTCAGACATTAGTGTAAGGTTCATTCGGTAATCCGAAGCAACACAAGAGCCAAGAGCGGGAACCCACGCCGACACCCTCGGCCTCAGGTTCTCGCTCTTTGTTTCTCCACATTCCATCTACTTCAAGTTGTCGATTTTGTCGCACACTCTTTTCACGTGGTCAAGACCATAGAGGAGCGACTGACTGTCAATGCCCATCCACGAGAAAAGGGTTTGGATTTTCTGATACTCGTTGAGAATGAAACCTGTGTCGATGATGGGTTGCTGCAAGAGGAAGCAGATAGGCTCGTGGTGGGCGATGCGATTGCGTAGGGTGTTAATCTTGTCAAGTTCGTTGAAGATGTACGAATGGTTGTACTGCACTTGCGGCGTGGAGCGGGCTTTGTTGGGAAAAATGCTGAGTAGAGTGCGCCCCGTTACCCGGTACTGCACAGGCGAGAACATGTATTTCCAAATGCCGAACTCAAGGCTGGCGAGCAGTTTTGAGTGTGAATAGAGGTTGTTAGTTTCTTCCTAAAAAATTTGGTCGTTAATGATTTTATGCTTATCTTTGCATCGCTGAATCCCATTAGTCCCTGACGCAAGTCAAACTAGTGGGTTTGGTTTTTTATAGCGGCAGCGGTGCAAAGGTACGAAGAAATACTGAGAACTGGCTCACTTTTCACGAAAAAGTTATAATAAAGCAGCAGGAACCCGCGCCGACATCCTCGGCCTCAGTTCCCGCTCTTTTGTTTATTTACATTTATCATATTATAGTAGCCAGTCCTCGGTCTTCAGACCCTCGATTCGACTGAAATGCTTCGTATTGTGAGTCACAACGGCAAGGGCGTTCTCACGTGCTCGGCGCAACAGGTGTGGATGACTATATCAGCACCCTCCGCTGCATCCACGCGTAGATGACGATGACGGCGATGGTGGGTATCTCCATCGGGAGGTTGGCCAGCCCCGACTCTGGGCCGACAAGCAGATAAGAGACGACGGGGATGATGCTGGAGATGAGGATGTAGAGTGCCATCCAGATGCCTACCTGCCGAAGCCTTCCGCGATAACTGAAAGCGATGGCGCAACCTAAGGGCAGATAGACCACCATCAGCAACACGGCGACGGGCAGCCCGATGGTGTACATGACGGCCGTAATCATTTCCGTGAAGAATCCTGCGATGTTCAGTGCGATGACTATCCACCAAGCCACGGTCATCGGCCTATAGAGCGGCTTCATGCCCCGCAGCAGCCCCACATACATCACCACAGGGCCGAAAGTCTGGGCGATGGCCCTAACCCATGACAGGGACATGCCGTTCATCCAGTGAATAAAAGGTGTCCAGTTGAGGACAGCCTGCAGCAGATAGCAGACGAAGGCTGCTTCAATCAGCCAACGGGGCAGACCGCTGGCTACGTGCTCTATCCTATATCTGCTTTCTATGCTTTCTTGCGTCTCGAAAGCGGCATGACTCTCTTCCATGACTTCTATATGACTTCTGCTCATTTGGCCTTTGTGCAGTGACGCCGCAATGGTGTCACTACTGTGTAGAATGCAAAGGTACAACTTTTAATTTGCAATGATTAGTTTCGCGTTTTTATTTTCCACTTTTCGCCCTTTTTTTTACTTAAATCATGCTTTTTTGCGCAAATCGCGCTTTTCAGCGCAATTAGTTTTGCATTTTTTTGTTCCTTATACATTATTTATTAATATAAAATTAGTAATTTAGCGGGATAATTGGAACAGAATAATATTTAAAATAAAAAGTGAAATGAAGAGAAACTTTTTAAGAACTTGGCTTGCTGCTCTACTGCTGGCAGCCACAGCCTTTACCACCGCCTCGGCCCGCACCACCGATGTCAATGTGCGCGTGATTAATGAGACCGACACTGTTTGGCATTTCGGCTATCAGGGCATCAACCTCTACAGCCGCCCCATCCACCGCATCGACATTGCCTATCCGTCGAAAGACCTTGAAGGTAATCCCGTGGAGCTGAGCGGCTATGTGGCCATTCCCGCCGACCTCTATTCGGGCGAGCAGCCCGTCGACGGCGTGGTGCTCTACAATCATTACACACAGCTCAGTTACAACGGTGCCCCTACACGCGGCAATGCCGAGGGCGAAGACTTAGCCATAGCCAACCCTCTGCTCCCCAACTACATTGTCGTGTGCAGCGACTTCTACGGCTTCGGCATTACGGAAGGCCAGGGCCAGTACTACTGCTATGGCACAGCCAACGGCCAGGCCAGCATCGACTGTCTGCTGGCAGCCCGCAAGCTGCTTGACCAAAGGGGCATCAGCCAGGGGCGCTTCCTGGTCAATGCCGGCTATTCTTCCGGCGGGTATGATGCCGTTGCCACGCAGAAGGTGCGCGACATGTATTACAGCGACCAGATATTCTTCGACAAGACGCTGGTGGGAGGCTTCCCTTTCGACATGGTTGATGCTTACTCCACTTATGCCGATAGGAAAGACGACCCCTCCGTCGCCCTTTTCGGATTTCTGATGATTCTCGACTCTTATAACAAGCACGCCGGCCTGGGTTTTGACCTGCCCAGTATGATGAACGAGCCGTTAGCCTCTCACTTCGAAGAATGGTTCCACAGTGGAAAATACACCACGACTGACGTCAATGACGCCCTCAAGGGCATGACCCTCGCAGAAGCATTGAAGGATACACTCTACCGAAGCGATTCACCTGTTTACAAGAAGCTGAAGAAAACCATGCAGAAGGTGGCATTATATAACGACTGGGTACCCGACACGCTGCAGAATTACTATGTGACGAGTGTCATCAAGGACAACATCGTGCCAGCCGGCAGTTGCCGTGCCTTCGCCGACTTCCTCGCCAACTACTATTATGAGGATTTAGGCGACATCAGCCCACTCTTCGAGAAAAGCATCATTCCGGAGAAGACACACCTGCAGACCAACTTCGTCATCAACTCTGACGACCACGTCAAGGTGGGGGGACTCGCCTATTACCTGAACCTCGCTGCCACACTGGCAGCCCTGCCGGTGCTCTACTACGACGGCGAGCTGAACACCCACTATTCTGACCTTGTGAAAGGCTTCTCCGTGATGCAGATCATCAAGAAGTTAGAGACGCTGGGCATCGACGTGAAAGGCATCGTGCAGGAGCGTATAGCCAATGCGGGCGAAGGTGGCGGTGGAGGAGTCTTAGAAATGCTTGCATCGCTCGATGAGATGCTGGCACCGCTGAATCTCACATCTCTCGAACTGCTGCAGATAGCCGGCGACTGCGGACTGTCGATAGAGGAAATCATGGAAATCTACGCTTACCTCACTGAGGAAGAATCTACGGCACGGGCAATGAGCGCCGACCTCTCAGAGCCGATGCCTGCAAAGACCAAGATGCAGAAGCGCCCGTTGCCCGGCACGCCCGACTACTATCTCTTCTTCTTAGAAAATTGGCTGAAAGAGAGTTATGAGTTAAGAGATAAGAGATAAGAGTTAAGTGATTAGTGTTAAGTGTTAAGAGTTAAGTGTTAAGAGTTAAGTGATTAGCGTTAAGAGATAAGTGTTAAGTGATTTGCGTTAAGCAATAAGTGTTAATTGATAATTGAAATGAGAATTATGAGACAACATATATTATCCGTTATCGCCGCAGTGGCCATGACAGCCACCATGCCGGCAATGGCACAGAGCGACAACAGCTCGTTCAGCATTATGACCCTCAACGTCGACGGTCTGCCCGGCAAGCTCCTGTTTTTCAACGTCAATGACGACGGCCCCAAGGTGTTGGGCAGCGGGGCCATCAGCCTCTACATGGCCAGCAAGAACTGTGACATCGTGGCCATGCAGGAGGACTTCAACTACAATTGTGAGCTTTGGTCGTGCCTCATCTTCGGCTATGAGCACGACGAGTGGACGGGTGGCGTCGACCTCGCGACCATCATGGATAAGGACTATATCCATCCTCAGAACTTCAAGCTGGAGTGCGACGGCCTGAACATGGCGTGGAAACGCACGTGCCAGTCCACGGCCTACGAGCGTGTGGCTTGGAACCGCAACTTCGGCAAGTTTAGCCATGCCGGCGACGACCTCATCACCAAGGGTTTCCGCCGCCATGACCTTACCCTTGAGGACGGCACCGAGGTGGTGGTCTACAACATGCACATGGATGCCAGCGACCCGCGCGACATACGGATGGGCAACGAAGCCAAAGACCGCGAGGCACGCCTGTCGCAGTGGGAACAGCTGCGCCAGCACATCATGGAGCACCTCGACAGCCGCCCCGTAGTGGTGGTGGGCGACATGAACAGCTATTATTATCGCGACGATTTCAAGACCGTCTTCATCGATGCCATCGAGTCAACAGGTCTCGCCACCGTGGGCGATGCATGGGTGGAGAAGCAGTGGGGCGGCGTCTATCCCGAGCTGGGCAGCGAGCCACAGGAAGACGAGACGCTCGACAAGGTGCTCTACATCAACCCCGCCAATGCCACAACCGTCATCACGCCCACGAGCGCCGAGATTGACAAGACCGGCTATACCTGTTTAGACGGCAAGCCCTTAGGCGACCACTATCCGCTCATCGTCCGCTTTGCCATCGCTCCCAGTGGAGAGGTAACGGGCATCAGCACCGCCGACGCTGCGCCGGCCGACGACGAGTGGTACTCGCTGCAGGGTGTCAGACAGGATGTCAACCACACACCCTTTGGGGGCCGGAGGAATATCAGTGTTAGCCGCAGCGGACAGAAAAAGATCCAGAAATAAGAAAACATCAATCAAGTTCCGCGTTTCTGGACTGAAAGTAAAAGAAAAGTAATAACGTAAACAACAACGTTAATTATTCTGACAAAAAAAAATGAACAACAATCTCTTAGGAAAACTAGTCGTTATTCTGACCTGCGGGCTTATGCTTACCAGCTGTAAGAGTGACGACAATTCTGGGAACCCCCAAGACCCCGTCACACCTCAAGAAAAGTCGGACATGCCGGAACTGAAGCTGGACTTCGAGTCGCTGTCCGATTGGTACCTGGCAGCAGTCAAGAAGTGTCATCCCAAGATTCAGCAGGTATGGGACAGCAGTGCCAACCCCGCAGACTTCAACCTGTTGCTGGTCAACGAAACAAAGGACAAGGTATATCTCATCACCCCGGAAGGGAAACAGGAGATGAAGGAGTCGGAATGGCCCGACGACTTACGCACCGCTATAGAGGAGCTGGATGCTTTCTACCACATAAACGTCGGCGGAAAGCGATGCACCATGATACTGTGCTCGATTGAGCGATACAAGAGGATGGATCAGGCAATGGTCATGCTGGGCTATAAGCCGTTGTCCGACCTCGAGAAAGTCTGTGAAAACCTTGCCTTGTTCTACCACGAGGCCTTCCACCAATATGTTCAAGACGGTGACCGACGCTGGACACAGGATAAGACGGCCTACAACCGCGACAACTCCTACCCCATCGTCTACGAACCGCGCATCTATCGCAAGCTCGCCCTGCTGGCGCTGAAGAAAGCATGGGAAGACCCCAGCCAGAAGGCTGACGACCGTTACACGAAATGAGCCCCCGCTATTAGCATGGTAGCGGGGGTTTGTAGGACTGCTACGCCTGCCAGCTACGAGTGTGTATGTTTTGATTTTTTCTATCGGACTGCATAAATAGACAAACAAATCATAAATAGACAAACAAATGAGAGAAAAAAAAATCAACATTTTGATCCTGCTTCTGCTGACGGTAACTCTGTCAGCATCGGCGCAGAAAACAACGTCGGACATCTCCGAATGGACCGAGAACACCTCTTTCGGAAAGAACGGTGCAAACACCACCGCCGACGGCTACAGCCTGTGGGACGGACAGTCGTTCCAGAACTACAGTTTCAACAGCAACGGCGACATCGAAATCCGCAATGCCGCACAGCTGGCACGCTATGCCTGGGATATGTACCAGGCAAGCAGCAGCATCCGAAACGACCGCAAGCAGAGGAACGTTCACCTGCTGTGCGACATCGACCTGGGCGGCTACTATTTCTCCATCACGCGCGATGACTATGGCATGGAGCGTGCCACCTTCGACGGCCACGGCCACACCATCCGCAATGGCTATGCCGTGGAGTGCGGAAAATATCATGCCTTATTCTCTTATCTCGCAGGCAGCAAAATCAGGGATTTGGTGGTGAAGGACTACCATGTGAAGGACTCTGGTGCGAAGTATGCCGGAATTGTATGTGGATGCGCAGAAGAATATACTTACTCAGAGTATGTTAGGGTCAAGATTGGAGATAAGGAACCATATAATGTAAAGATTCACCATTTTGGAAATATCATCGAGGGCGTCCGCGTGATAGACTGCAAGCTGACTGGTGACGCCACCTACGCAGGAGGCATAGCTGGAGGGGCACTTGGCATATCCAAATATGTACCAGAAGATGCTCCTAGACTTTATATGGTATGGGCTCCAGACGAGTGGAAAGTGCAACTTTGCGACAATCTGGTGATGAATTGCACCATCTCTACCACCGACAATTATGCAGGCGGTCTTGTCGGCTATTCAACGGTTCTTGCCCTGTACAGAAACCGTGTCATCAACACCTCTATTGATGGTGAAGATGACTATGCCGGTGGACTGGTTGGCGAAAGTGAAGAATTGCTTAATGCCGTTGACAACCTTGTCCTAAACTGCAATGTCAGCGGAGACGACTGGGCAGGAGGTGCTTTCGGTGGATTAGGGACTGACGATGGTCTTATATTTGAAACGGACTATTCGATAAGCAAAATAATTGCCAATATCATCCACGCCACGGTAGATGGAGACACCGAAGATAAGGCGGCATTCTTTGTTAAAGACAACAGCTATGAGGTGTATGCTTTACGCAACTACTACAACAAGGATTATTCCGGTTCGCTGGATGCTTTTAAAGAAATGCAGAGGAATTATTGGCAGGAATGGCCCGAAGGCAAGACTACCGCGGAAATGCTTGGCATGTCAGTTCCCTACCTCGGCTCTGATCCTTCAGCATTCAAGACCAGGACAAACCTCTGGCCACATTTGCAGGCAAACTTCAACAACGACAAGGTCATCACCACAGCCGCCGAACTCGTGGCTCTGGCCGAAGAGGTGAACAGCGGTCGCTACGACTACGAAGGCCGCGTGGTGCGACTGGGTGCCGACATCGACATGACGGACGTCAGCATGAAACCTATCGGCACGGCCGAGCATCCCTTCATGGGCGAATTCAACGGACTGGGCCACACCATCAGCAACCTGACCATCAACGCCCAGCAGGACAACGTGGGTTTGTTCGGCTGTCTGATGAACGCCTACCTCCACAACGTGCGCATCACCAACGCCACCGTTACGGGTCAGAACCATGTGGGCGCGCTCTTCGGCACCACCATCTTCAGCCCCTGCTATATCAAAGACGTGATGGTTGAGAACAGCTCCGTCAACGGCTTGGGTAGCGTGGGCGGCATCGGCGGACGTGTGGCCGACAGCAAAAATATAGCCTACGCCACCATCGAGAGTTGCTACTTCAAAGGCACGGTGACCACCTCCTACGCCAACGCCAACGACGCGGCATGGGCAGGCGGTATCTGCGGCAATGTGCTGCGCGGTAAGATCAGCGACTGCGGATGCATCGCCACCATCACCCGCTCCACCACGGGCGAACTGAAGGCTGGACTCATCGGCGGCAGCAACGGCACCCTGGAAGTCAACCGCTGCTATGCCACCGACCTGAACAACATTAGGCTCGCCTTGGTCGATGGCCGTGGCAGCGACGCCGTAGTGACGGAAAACAACTGCCCCGCTACCATCGCCAATCAGGACGGTATGAAGTCAGACCTGGGCGACAACTGGTTCTACTTCAAAGAGACGGCTCAGCTGCCTATCCCTGCCAGCTTGGGCAAATACTTCAGTGACAATCCCACGGTGATTGATGGCGACTTCGTCTTCTATCCCAACGATGTAGATGCCACCTCCTACTATGTGAAAGAGTACATCGGCATGGGCGGCGACGTGACCATCCCAGCCACTGTCAACGGAAAGCCAGTGACGAAGATCAACAAGGAAGTGTTCTGTGAGTGCAGCGACGTCACCAGCGTCACGCTGCCAGAGGGCCTCCAGTACATCGGCAACAAGGCCTTCTACGGAACGGGCATCACCTCCCTCTCGCTGCCCGGCAGCCTCACAGGCGTGGGTAACGAGGCTTTCGCAGCCTGTCCGTCGCTCGCCAGCATCAGCATTGCCCAAGGAACCAGAGGAATAAATGATGATTCTT
>JAEEPZ010000169.1 GCA_016285055.1 Prevotella sp. | reverse complement strand
ATATTGTTAGGCTTTATGACCTCAGTTACGACTTTAACCATATTAATCTGTTATAAGGGATGGCTGTAGTCTCTCGATAATATTGTGAATTGAAATTCTATTATTATTCCCAATAACGTTCTTTATAATGGAGCAGAGAGCGTGTCAAAGACAGCCCTCTACTCCACTTTTTTCTGTGCCCCTTGTTCTAAGAAAGAGGTTTCTTTCACAGTTATTTATAAATTATGAATTAGTTTGGGGCTTCTGGTTGTTTTTTGAACCCTTTTCTTTTCCCTGAGGCCCCATCTTCTGATAGGACTTGTACTGGTCATCAGTCAGGATTCTCTTCAACTTCTTTTCATATTCCTGACGCTTTGCCTGATTCTTGCTGTTAGGCTTCTTGTCGCCAGAAGATTTCTTACCAGTTTTCTGATCATTGGCTTTCTTCTGTCCGTTGGTGCAATTCTGACCATTGGCATCCGTAGGCTTCTGTGGCGGCTCTGGCATCAGGTAGTCCTGATACTCCTTATTGAGCGCAGCCACTTTGGTCTTCTGAGCGTCAGTCAGTTTCAGCTGACTGGTCATCTGCGTGGTCATTTCTTCGTGAGTCATTTTCTTGGGAGACTTACGCTCACCGTTGTTGGTCTGAGCCATCACTACTGTCATCGACAGGAGGGCAACCATTGTCATCAGAATCTTTTTCATTTTCATTACTTTTTTGAGTTTATAATTCAGTTTACTTGCCGATTGTTTGTTTCGACGCTGCAAAAGTACTCACTATTTGCCATCAGGAAAAATACTTTCAGCGAAACAGGTCTTTTTTATAACAAACCACTATCTGGCTCAAGGAGACCTCCTCTTGATTCAGAATCCGCTTTTAGAATAGGCCGATTCGTTGAATAGTTTTGGCTGAATAAAGGTTTCTCCGTACCTTTGCTTTGCAAATTCAAAAAACAAGTATGATGAAACAGATAGGAAAGATGATGCTGCTATTTGCCCTGCTGACTCCGGCTGGGCTGGTGGCGCAGGATAATGAGCAGGAGGCTCAGATGGGCAGGCCTGCAAGAGTGCAGCGTATGACGTATGAACAGATGACGGAGAAGATGGTCAGCGAACTGCAACTGGACGAGAAGCAGGCGAAGAAGGTGACGAAACTGAACAAGAAGTACAAGACGTTGATTGAGGGTCAGCAGACGGAACGTCCGCAAGGCCAGCGTCCTCCTCAAGGTGAAAGGCCAAGCGGAGGCAGACCCAGCGGAGGCGGTAGTATGTCTGGTGGCGGCATGGGTGGCCGTGGAGGTGGCTTCGGTGGAGGCATGCTTGGAGGCGGCATGGGAGGCCATGGCGGTGGTATGCAAGGCGGGCCGCGTGGTGGTATGCCTCAGGGTGGCCCTGGCGAGCAGAGCAACTACGACTACGACAAGCAACAGACAAAATATGACGAGAAAATCAAGAAGATTCTTTCCGATGAACAGTACGAAGGCTATCTGAAACTGAAACCCCAGTTTGCCTCACAGCTCAGAATCCGTGAGTTCCTGATGGGAGGGCAGCAGGGCTTATTGCAGGGGCAAGGTGCTTCCGGCGGTATGGGCAGACCTGGGGGGCCTGGCTCTCGCAACACAAACATTACATATACTGGAGCCACAGAACTGAAGGCAGGCACAACGGAGGATAGCAAGACTTATCAGAGCAACAAGACCGATGAGAATGCGCTGCTGATATCCACCAAAGAGGCTGTAACTATTGCACAGCCCACTGTCAGTAAGACTGGAGCTTCCAATGGCGGTGACAACTGCAGTTTCTACGGCGTGAATGCAGCCCTGTTGGTTAAGGGAGGCAGCGTGACCACCATCAAGGGCGGCAAGATAACCAGCAATGCCACTGGTGCCAACGGTGTCTTCTCTTACGGAGGGAATGGTGGCAGGAATGGCGGTCAGGGCGATGGCACCACAGTCATCATCGAAGATACTGAGATCAGCACTACTGGCGAGGCCTCTGGCGGCATCATGACCACTGGCGGTGGCGTGACGAAGGCTAAGAACCTATCAGTCTGTACCACTGGCCGGTCTTCCGCTCCCATCCGTACCGACCGTGGTGGCGGCACGGTGACCGTTGAGGGTGGCACTTATACCAGCAACGGACTTGGCTCGCCCGTCATCTATTCCACTGCTGATGTGACGGTATCGGATGCCGCACTCACCTCTAACAAGTCAGAAGGTGTCTGCATCGAGGGCAAGAACAGCATCACGCTGAACAACTGCCAGATGACCGTCAGCAACACGCAGCGCAACGGTCATGCCCAGTTCCTCGATGCCATCATGATCTACCAGTCGTTCTCTGGCGATGCCGACAGCGGCAACTCCTACTTCACGATGAACGGCGGTTCGCTGACAAACAAGCAAGGTCACCTGTTCCATGTCACCAACACCAATGCCATCATCACACTCAACGGTGTCATACTGAAGAATGAAGACGCAGGAAATGTGCTGCTGTCCGTCTGTGCCGATGGTTGGCAGGGAGCAGGCAACAAGGCCACCCTCAACGCAAGCCACCAACAGTTAGACGGAACCATCCTTGTGGGCAGCGACTCCGAGTTGACGCTGACATTATCCGACGGCTCCACTTTTAACGGCTGCATCTGCGGCAACATCACCAACGCAGCTGGCAAAATCGTATCAACAGAAACGGGGAAGGTGAATGTCATTCTGGGCGATGACTGCACATGGACACTGACTGCCGACACCTACATTACCTCACTCAAAGGCGATACTTCCCGCATCAAAACCAACGGCCACCGATTGTTCGTAAATAATAAGGAGATAAAATGATGAGAAAGGTATTCTTAACTTCTGTATTCTGTCTGTCAGCCCTCATCATCGTTGCACAAACGAGGGCTGGAGGCTCTTCATCATCGAAGAAGCCTGCAGGGTCGGCATATACACTGTCCGACGGGTCAATAGTAACGAAGAATGGCGAGGCACTTACTACCGCCACATCTGATTACAACGTCGTACAGGTGACTAATGGCACCCTCACGATGACCGATTGCACCATTACGAAGACAGGCGACTACAGCAGCAATTATTCGGGCGATGACACTAGTTTCTATGGTATCAATTCGGCTGTCTATGCATCGGGCAGCGGAGCTGCCATCAATATGACTGGCGGCAGCGTGACCACCGATGCCAAGGGAGCCAATGCCGTGTTTGCTACTAACGGGGCTACTATCAACGTCAGCAATGTCACTATCGACAACACGAAGAGTGTGTCGCGCGGCCTGCATTGTACGGGAGGCGGCATTATCAATGCTACGAACGTGAATATCACCACTCGTAGCGAGACCAGTTCGACGGTGGCAACGGATCGTGGAGGTGGCACGGTGACTGTCCGCGGCGGCACTATCACAGCCAAGGGCAATAAGTCGTCTTTGCTCTATTCCACGGGTACTATCTCGGTGGACGGTATCACAGGTCTCTCCGAGAAAGGTCCGATGGCTACGGTGGAGGGTGCCAACACAATCATCATCGACAACAGCACGATGCAGTCGGACGCTGAAGCCCGTGGCATCCTGCTGCACCAGTCAAACTCTGGTGATGCGGAGGGTACGAAACCCGTCTGCGACATCACTAACTCCACGCTCACCACTACCAACAGCAGCGCACCGCTCTGTTTCGTGACCAACGTGACGGGTACACTGACGCTGACAGACGTCACACTCTCGGTGGCCAGCAACACGTTGATGACGGTGGAATATTACAAACGAGGCGAGAACTCTACTGGTCATCTGGTGCTCAGAACCACCAAGGACTGTTGGGAATACACAGGTGATGCAGATGCTGACGAGGTGAACAATGTGGCTGTGACCGTAGGTGCGAACGTGATATGGAACGGAGCCGCTGATGCCGACAATAACGCCAAGACATCCGCTGTGACCATTGAGAGCGGAGCCGTATGGAACCTGACAGGCAACAGCTATGTATCAACGTTGACCAACAACGGCACCATCAACCGCAACGGCTATACGCTGACAGTGGGTACCAGCAGCGGCAGTGGAACCATCAATGAAACGACAGGCATCGAAAGTCTGAAAGCGTCGGATTCTGTTGCATCATCGGCCATTTACACCCTTGACGGTCGCAGAGCCGATAGCAACACCAAAGGTATCGTCATCAGAAATGGCAAGAAGTATGTGGTGAAATAAGGCCCTGAGACATTTTGTGAGAAGGAAACTATAGCCTGATTCTCCTCCAAAACCATCTGGGAACTCTTCGCCATAAGGCTGTCAAGATGCGGTATCTCCAGTCGATGATGCGAATATGCCGACGGAGGTTGATGGCACTGACAATCTCTTTTGCCACTTTCTCAGGACGCAGCATCATGGGGTAGCGGAAGTCACCACTTAGCAGGGCTGTGTCAACAAAGCCTGGACGGATGTCGGTAAAGCGGATGTTCAGCCCACGACTACATGCTTGTTGCTCGAGAGCCTGCAGATACACGTTCTGCATGGCTTTCGTAGCAGAATAGGCCGGTGCGGGGCCAAGCCCCTTCGTTCCGGCTATCGAAGTGATGGCAGCGATATGGCCATTCCCCTGTTTCGCAAAGAACCTGTATGCCTCGCCTATCATCCGTGTAAAACTAATTCCGTTTGTCTGTACCGTAGCCAACTCTATATCCTCCGTCAGCTCTCGGTTCTGCTTGCCTATACCGGAAGCATAGAAAAACAGGTTCATGCCACCCAACTTATTGATAAGTCGCTGGAGTGCTTCAGTTGCATCGCCTGCCGTTACGTCGATTCTCTCTACGGCATCCGCTCCAATACTCTGTAACAATTCCACTCGCCTTGCAGCAACTCCAACCGTCCAGCCCTGCTTCATCAGTATCTTTGCTACCTCAAGCCCTATGCCCGACGAGGCACCTATTACTATTGCTTTCTTTCCCATATCATTTTGCTATCGAATCCAACAGTCCCTGACATCCTTCCTGCACATCACGCCAAGTGGCCTCGAAGTCCCCCGTGTACCACGGGTCGGCCACGTCGCCTGGTCTGTCTGTATAGTCCATGAGCATCACGATTTTTCCGTCAGGGTCACCGCCACAAATGCGGTTCATGTTGCGGATGTTCCAAGCGTCCATGCCCACCAGCAGGTCATAGCGGTCATAGTCTGAGCGTGTCATCTGCCGCGCCGTCTTGCCCAGACAGCCGATGCCGTGCTCTGCCAGTTTACGGCGTGCAGGCGGATAAACACTGTTGCCTATCTCCTCTGTTGATGTCGCTGCCGACTCGATATGGAAGTCGGTTTCCATCCCAGCTTCTTTCACCAAATGTCTCATCACGAACTCTGCCATCGGACTGCGACAGATGTTCCCGTGGCAAATGAAGAGTATGCTATGTTTCATGTTGTCCCTTTTAATCCGTTACAACCTCATCGAAATGCTCCTTGCCCCAGTCGATGAGGGCTATGATGGCGGGCATCAGTGAACGGCCTGTTCCCGTCAGAGAGTATTCTACACGTGGTGGTACCTCTGGATAGACCTCGCGGTGTACCAGATGGCTCTGCTCCAGGTTTTTCAGCGTAGCCGAGAGCATCTTCTGGGAACAGTCCGTCATCAGGCGACGAATCTCATTAAACCGCAATACACCCGTCTTGCTGGTGTGGAGCATATAGAGCACTAACATTGACCACTTGTCGCCGAAACGACTGATGACTTGCCTGATGGGACAGGCTAAATACTCTGCTTTTACATCTGCCATAATCATTGAATTTGCCGCAAGGACAGTGCAAACCGAATGCAATCGAGCTCGCTCGAATTGCTGAGGTGCAGCCTGTTCTCGCTGAGTTTACTCAGCAAAGGTAGCAAAAAGTTACCAAGTAACATCATTATACTTAGTTAATCTAAGTTAAAGATGATTTTGCAAAAGTCCGAATCTGTCACAATTCCTACCATTTGGTAACTATGGCACAAAAAAGTGCCTTCTTGTGGGAATGAAATTCTTGCCGTACCTTTGCACCGTCGAAACAAAAGTATTAACAATAAAAACAAGAAGAATTATGGCAAAGAATGTAGTTTTAATCGGTGCAACGGGTTTCGTAGGCAATGCTATCCTGAACGAGTTGGTTTCCAGAGGTCACAAAGTTACGGCTATCGTACGCAACATGGACAGTGTGAAGGTGAAGAATGACCTGATAGAGTATGTGGTGGCCGATGCTACCAATCCTGCCGAACTGGCTGCTTTGGCTAAAGGCAAGGATGCTGTCATCAGTGCCTACAATCCCGGCTGGGCGAATCCACGCCAGTATGAGGAAACGCTGGAGAACTATCCGAAGATTGTCGAGGGTGCAAAACAGGCCGGTGTGCGCCGACTGCTGATTGTCGGTGGGGCTGGTACGCTGTTCGTAAAGCCCGGTGTACGCCTTGTTGACACGGGTACACTGCCCGAGTCGTGGCTGCCAGGAGTAAAGAGCCTTGGCGAGTTCTACCTGAATACGCTCATGAAGGAGCAGGATATAGACTGGATATTCTTCTCGCCCGCCGGAAACCTCGGCAACCTGCAGCCCGGCACTCGCACCGGCAAATACCGTCTCGGCAAGGATGACTTGCTTGTTGATGAGAAGGGCGAGAGTTTCATCTCTGTGGAGGACTATGCCGTAGCAATGGTTGACGAACTGGAGCAGGAGAACCACCACAAGGAGCGTTTCACGGCTGCATATTAAGCGTATGTTACAGACAGCACTCAGATTCCTGGACGGGCATAAGGAGATTACCCTTGCTACGTGTGAGGGTAATCTGCCAAAGCTTCGTGTCTTCCAGGTGATGAAGCGTGAGGGCAATATGCTCTACTTCGCCAC
>JAEEPZ010000040.1 GCA_016285055.1 Prevotella sp. | reverse complement strand
AAGGGGGAGAATAAGTTACCTCTGCAACGCCTACATGACGGCGCAGCCATTCCCCTCCTTTTCCAAAGGAGGGGTCAGGGGTGGTTTGTCAGAGATGTCCCAACCGCTTTACAGCCCCGAAGGTGCGACGGAGTACAGGCAGGGGCAACGCCCCTGTATAGCGCAGCACAGCAACAAACCCTGAAGGGGCGGCAGAATAATCCGTCGTGCCTTCGGGACTTTTGTGTAGTGAGGGGTGCCATGATACAGGGGCGATGCCCCTGCCTGTAATCCGTCGTCCCTTCGGGACTTTTGTGTGGTGGGGGTGCCATGATACAAGGGCGTTGCCCCTGCCTGGACGATTGGTGCTCACCATCGTCTTCCGTCGTCCCTTCGGGACTATTTGCTGCGCCTTGCCCGCCGCGCAGCTCAATGCGCAGCCATTCCCCCCCTTGCAAAGGGGGGGCAGGGGAGATTCACTCTGCGCAGATGAATCCCCCTCTAACTCCCCCTTTGCAAGGGGGAGGATAAGTTACCTCTGCAACGCCTACATGACGGCGCAGCCCTTCCCCTCCTTTTCCAAAGGAGGGGTCAGGGGTGGTTTGTCAGAGATGTCCCAACCGATTTACAGCCCTGAAGGGGCGACGGATTACAGGCAGCGGCAACGCCCCTGTATAGCGTAGCACAGCAACAAGCCCTGAAGGGGCGGCAGAATAATCCGTCGTCCCTTCGGGACTTTTGCTGCGCCGACCTATAAGCAAAGCTATTGTCTTTAACTCCTTTAACTCTCTTAACTCCTTTAACTCCAAAACTTGCGATAGTTGAATTATTTTATGAATAACTCATCATTATCTAAAAAAATTTGTACTTTTGCAGCATGAAATCCGCTTTTCTCATTGCAGCGCCTACCAGCGGCTCGGGCAAGACAACGATTGCACGGGGGCTGATGGCGTTGCTAACGGAGAAGGGCTATGAGGTGCAGCCTTTCAAATGCGGCCCCGACTATATCGACACGAAGTTTCATGAGGCGGTGTGCCATCGGCCGAGCATCAACCTTGATACTTTCATGGCTACCCCGGAGCATGTGCGTGAGCTGTTCGCACACTATGGCACCGATGCCGACGTCTGCATCGTGGAGGGCATGATGGGTCTTTTCGATGGTTATGACCGCGACAAAGGCTCAACGGCAGAGATAGCGAGCGTGCTGGATATTCCCATCATCTTAGTCGTGGATGCCCATAGTGCGGCCTATTCGATGGCTGCGCTGCTTTCCGGCTTCATCCATTTCCGTGAAGACATCCGCATAGCAGGCGTCATCTTCAACAAGGTGGGCTCGCCCAAGCACTTCCAGATGCTTCAGCAGGTGTGCGACGACCTCGGCATCAGGTGCTTCGGCTATCTTCCGAAGAATCCTGCCCTTGAACAAGGCTCACGCTATCTTGGCCTCGACTTCAGCCAAACTACGGAAGCCGGACAGTTGATGGAGCTGTTAGAAAGCCATGTCGATTGGAAGGCGATGACAGTTTTAAAAGTTTCCTGTGGAGAAACCGATGGTTTCCTGCCGAGAAACCGATGGTTTCCTGCCGAGAAACTTTTCGTACTCACAGCCCGGAATGAAGAAAGCTTCTCTTTCCTCTATCAGGAAGCCTTGGACCGCTTCCCTCACCTCCGCTTTTTTGACCCCGAGCGCGACGTTCCTTCTTTCGACGGCATCGACCTGCTCTATCTGCCTGGCGGCTATCCTGAAAAACATCTCGATGCACTGGTCGGCAATGAGGCCTGTCGCATGGCCATCAAGGCTTTTGCTGAGCGAGGCGGACAGGTGGTGGCCGAATGTGGCGGCATGATGTATCTGTGCCAGCGCATCGTCACCGATGACGGGGCATACCCTATGTGCGGTGTCCTGCCCTATAGCATCACGGCCCGCAAAGCTAACCGCCGGCTCTCATTAGGCTATCGGCGCTTCGTGCTCGACGGCAAGGAGTACCGGGGACATGAGTTTCACTACACCCAGTTTTGGGGAGAGACGCCGACGTCGGTGGTGCAGGTCTACAATGCCAAGGGGGAGCCTGTTGATACGCCAGTGTTCAGACAGAAGGGGGTGATGGCCAGCTATGCGCATGTGTATTTTGGGGTGGGTTTTTAGTGGGCTTTAGTGGGCGTTGTGGGTGCTGTGGGTGTTGTGGGTGCTGTGGGTGCTGTGGGTGTTGTGGGCGTTGTGGGCGTTGTGGGCGTTGTGGGCGAGGGAACCTATTTTTAAGTAAAGAATGAAGAAACGATTACATCCCATCATGTTTGCCGGCACCGGCAGCGACGTAGGCAAAAGCATCGTGGCGGCCGCCTTCTGCCGCATCTTCCGCCAGGATGGCTATCGTCCTGCGCCCTTTAAGGCTCAGAACATGGCCCTGAACTCGTATGCCACCCCCGAGGGGCTTGAGATAGGCCGCGCACAAGCCGTGCAGGCGGAGGCAGCAGGCATTCCTTGCCACACCGACATGAACCCGCTGCTGCTGAAGCCCAGCTCCGACCACACCAGCCAGGTGGTGCTCCACGGCAAGCCCATCGGCAACAAGGACGCATACGACTACTGGAGACCCAGCCCCACCCCCAGCCCCGGCCCCACCCCCAGCCCCTCCCCTGGGGGAGGGGGGGAGCGCATAGACTTCCGGCAGGAGGTGTGCGCCGCCTTCGACCGCCTGGCCTCAAAGTATAATCCCATCGTGATGGAGGGCGCTGGCAGCATAGCGGAAATCAACCTGAAAGACCGCGACCTCGTCAACATGTCGATGGCCCGGCACGCCAAGGCCGACGTGATACTGGTGGGCGACATTGACCGCGGCGGCGTCTTCGCCTCCGTCTACGGCAGCATCATGCTGCAAACGCCCGAGGAGAGAAAACTCATCAAAGGCATCATCATCAACAAGTTCCGTGGCGACATGCGACTCTTTGACCAGGGACGCACCATGCTGGAAGACCTCTGCGGCGTGCCCGTACTCGGCGTCATTCCTTACTACAAAGACATCTATATTGACGAGGAGGACAGCGTCAGCCTTGAGCAGAAGCGGCGCCAATGGGCCGAGGGCAAGGTGAACGTGGCTGTCGTCCTGCTGCGCCACATCTCAAACTTCACCGACTTCGACACGCTGGAGCGCGACCCTCGCGTCAATCTCTTCTACACGAACAATGTCCAGGACATACAGCGTGCCGACATCATTATCCTGCCGGGTACGAAGGCGACGCTCGACGACCTGATAGAGCTGCGCCGCAACGGCTGTGCACAGGCCATCGTCGGCGCACATCGCAACGGCAAGACCGTGGTAGGCATCTGTGGCGGCTACCAGATGCTGGGTGTCTCAGTGGCAGACCCCGACCACATCGAAGGCGACATTGCCAGTCTACCAGGCCTCGGTCTGCTGCCCATCCATACCACGATGTCTGCCGAGAAGACCACGCAGCAAGTGACTTTCATGTTCGAGGGACAGGCGTGTCAGGGCTACGAGATTCACCAGGGCATCAGCGACACCGACGAGCCCATCGTGCAGAGCGACCGCTGCATAGGCACCTACATCCACGGCTTTTTGGACAATGGCGCGGTGATTGACTTTTTGGTGGGCATGGTGGGCAAGGTGGGCAAAGTGGGTGAAGTGGGTGAAGTGGGTGAGGTGGGCAAAGTGGGCGAAGTGGGCAGAACACTGGCTGACTTCAAGGAAGAACAATACGACAAGCTGGCCGCCCACGTGCGCCAATATGTTGACATCGACCGCATCTACCAAATACTTTCCGACAATGATTAAAGGCCACGGCGACGACGCCTACCGCTACCCCGGCATCAAGAGCGACTTCTCGTCGAACATCTGTGCCACGACGACCAGCCATCAGGCACTGATGGCACATCTTGCCTCATGCCACCAACTGCTCAGTCACTACCCCGAGCCAGAGGCGTGGTCATTAGAGGCGATGCTTGCCGAGTTGCATGGCATCGACCCCTGCAATGTGATAGTAACCAGCGGAGCGACAGAGGCCATCTACCTCATTGCACAGACTTTCCGCTATAAGTCCGTCATTCCCACGCCCACATTCAGCGAATATGAAGACGCCTGCTCGTGCTTTGAGCAGAAGGAAGACAAGACGATGCTGTGGCTCTGCAACCCGAACAATCCCGATGGCCGTGTCTATGACCGTTTTCTTGTTGAGGACATGATGAACGAATTTGACTTGGTGGTGCTTGACCATTCCTACGAGTATTACACCAGCGGCCGGCTGATGATGACGCGCAGGGGATGTGATGAGCCCCGCTCCATCGTCATTCATTCGTTCACCAAGACCTACGGCGTTCCCGGCCTGCGTCTCGGCTACATCACCGCGCACGAGAGCCTGACGGAAGAGATGCGCCTCTTTCTCCGTCCCTGGAGCGTTTCAGCCTTGGCCATTGAGGCAGGAAAATACCTGTTTAATCATATTGAGCTCATCTGCCGCCCCGACCTCGGCGAGGCGCAGCGCCTGCGGCAACAGCTGATGGCTATTGGCATTGACGTGATGCCTACAGAGACCAACTTCATGCTCTGCCGCTTGGAAGGGCATACGGCTGAAAACCTAAAAGAGTATCTCGCCTGCCATCACGGTATGCTCATCCGCGATGCCTCCAACTTCCGTGGCCTGACGCCTCAGCACTTCCGCGTGGCCGCCCAAAGCAGGGAAGAGAATGATGCGCTGGTGGCGGCCATAGCATTGTTTATGAAAAATCGTAAAGACAACTAAAGGTTTGGCCCCGCAAATATGCGGGGCACCTAACCGCCTTAGAAAGATGACATTGCTGTTGATCATATTGCCCCTGCTGTTAGGCTGGCTGCTCGACCTGCTGTTGGGCGACCCCGCCCGGTTGCCGCATCCCGTCGTATGGTTTGGGAAGATGATTTCCTTTGGCGAACATCGGCTGAACAAGGGCAGTCATCGCATGGCGAAAGGCGCTGTGATGGCTGTCGCCCTCATCGCTGCCGTCTTTTGCGCCACATGGCTTCTGCGCCATACGGTCAGTCAGCTCCCTTTGTATGGCACGGCGCTGGTGATGGGCTTCGACGTTGTTTTCATCTTCTACTGTCTCGCCGGCACGACACTCATCCGCGAAGTGCGACAAGTGTTCCTCGCCCTCGACCGCTCGCTGGAAGAGGGTAGGGCACAGGTGGCCCGCATCGTAGGCCGCGACACCAGCGAGCTGTCGGCTCAGGAGGTGCGCACGGCAGCCTTGGAGACGCTGGCCGAGAACCTGAGCGACGGTGTCATCGCTCCACTTTTCTGGTATATGCTTCTGGGCGTGCCGGGCATGATGGCCTACAAAATGGTGAACACGCTCGACTCGATGATAGGCTACAAGACGGAACGCTATAAAGCCTTCGGTTGCTGGGCGGCACATATCGACGACGTGGCCAACTACATCCCCGCCCGCCTGACGGCTTTGCTGATGGTAGCCCCCCTCCTGTCCCCCCTTGGGGGGATGATTTACAGACCAGTTCCTTCACTCCCCTCCCCTAAGGGGGAGGCCAGGAGGGGGATTCTGCGCTTTGTGTGGAAGAACGGGCGCAACCACGCCTCGCCCAACAGCGGATGGCCCGAAGCCGCACTCGCTGGCATTCTCAACTGCCGCTTCGGTGGTCCACATTATTATTTCGGCCAGCTCTTCGACAAACCCTATATAGGCGAGAATGACAGACCGCTGACTACCGACGACATGAAAAAAGCCGTCCGTATCAACCGGACGGCGGAGATTATGATGGTGTTGCTGGTCATGGCCAGCCTCGTCATCAGAAGTATTTGGTGATTTTCGCGTTATCGAAGTTGTTCATTTCGTTCATCATGCGCACGGCAGAGTCGATGATGGGGAAAGCACAAAGGGCGCCTGTGCCTTCGCCGAGGCGGAGCCCCAGACTCAGCAATGGCTTGGCACCGACGATGTCGAGCATTTTTTTGTGCCCGCTCTCGTCGCCGCAATGGGTGAAGATCATGTAGTCTTGCGAGGCAGGGTAAAGGCGAATGGCAGCCACGGCACAGGCTGTCATGATAAAGCCGTCGATAAGAACAATGAGATGCTGCTCGGCAGCACGCAGCATGGCGCCAATGGCCGCAATCATCTCGAAGCCGCCGAAGATTCTTAGAGTTGAGAGTTGAGAGTTGAGAGTTGAGAGCTGAGGGTTGACGGTTGAGAGTTGAGAGTTGAGGGGTGAGAGAACTGCCTGATGACGAGCGAGAGCCTTCGCCAGCACTTCACGCTTGTGGCGGATGCCGGGCGTGTCGAGGCCCGCACCGGCGCCGATGCACTGGTCGAGGGGGATGTTGCCGAAAAGATGCATCCAGATGCTCGATGGCGACGTATTGCCGATGCCCATCTCGCCGATGCTGAGGATGCGGCAGCCCTCGGCGATGCAGTCGTCGACTAAATCGGCACCCACTTGTATGGCTTGATGAAACTCATCCTCACTCATGGCGGGTTCGTAAAGGAAGTTCTTCGTGCCACGGGCTATCTTGCGGTCAATGATGCCGGGGACGGACGACAGGTCGTAGTCAACACCCACATCCACCACGCGCAACTTGAAGCCATGCTGACGGCAGAACATGTTCACCCCGCCGCCGCCTCGGGTGAAGTTGATCATCTGTTGCCAGGTCACTTCGCGGGGTGACACGCTGACCCCCTCACGCTCTATGCCGTGGTCGCCACCCAAAAGCAGATGGCAGGGATGGGCGAGGCTCGGCGCCAATGTCTGCTGAATGAGGCATACCTGCATGGCCAGCTCCTCCAAGCGGCCTAACGAGCCTTTGGGTTTGTTCAGGTTGTCAATCTTGGCTTGTATAGCTGCCTGCAGCGCCTTGTCTGTAGGCTGTATGTTGAAGGTTTTCATGTTCATTTGATTGATTATTCAAGATTTCAGGAGTTAAAGGATTGTTAGGAGTTAAAGGAGTTAAAGGAGTTAAAGGAGTTAAAGAAGTTAAAGGAGTAAAGGAGTAAAGGAGTAAAGGAGTTAAAGGAGTAAAGGAGTAAAGGAGTTAAAGGAGTAAAGGAGTAAAGGAGTTAAAGACAAAGGCAATGATATAGCAGTTGACCTATTCATGCGCAGCCATCCCCTCCCTTCAAGGGGAGGGGTTAGGGGTGGGGTCTGTAATATCAGTAATATCCAGTCAGCGAAGAGTGTGGGCGAAGAAGTTTCAGCGAAGAGTGGGCTGCAAAGAAGTGGCAGCGAAGGAGTGGCAGCAAGGAACATTACTGACATTACAGACCCCACCCCTGCCCCTCCCCTTGAAGGGAGGGGATGGCTGCGCATAAATCCTTTCTGCAAAGGGTCAACTGCTATATCATTGCCAAGACAAATGACTCTCCATGAAAAGATTTTGTATCTGGGTAAAATCAATAGCATTGGTATTGTCTTTAACTCCTTTAACTCCAAAATTGGTGAATATTGATTTAATTATAATAATGACAGTTACAGGCAAAGGCTTGAAGTAACCCTGTTCTCCCCCTTGCAAAGGGGGAGTTAGAGGGGGATTCATCTGTGCAGAAGTAATCCCCCCCTGCCCCCCTTTGCAAGGGGGGGAATAAGTTACCTCATAGGCAGCAAAGGCATCCATCAGCGACATGCAGATAATCAATCATTTAATTTTCACAGATATGCCAGAGACCATCAGTATCACCTCATGGGCTTTAGAGGCAATAAACTGGTTCATCCAGCCCTGCAAGTCAGTGAAATGGCGCTGAAGGGCGTTGTCGCTCACACCGCCAAGACCTATCTCGTTGGTGACAAAGATGTAGGTGGCATCATGCTGGGTGAAGGCATCGAACTCAGCCTTCGCCAGTTGTAGCGCCTTGTCCGTGTCGGAGTCGTTGGCGAAGAAGATATTGGTGAGCCAGAGCGTGACGCAGTCGATGACGGCGACGCGGCCGGTAAGGTCGTGGCGGCTGAGCGTTATCTCTTCTTCGATGTTCGTCCACTGTGGTCCGCGGCGCTCCTGGTGACGGCGCACACGCTCGCGGAACTCCTCGTCCCAGACATGGGCGGTGGCCACATAGACAGGATTCGGGCTGAGCTGCAGTGCCAGCTCTTCGGCCTTCTCGCTCTTGCCCGAGCGCTGGCCGCCAGTTATCAGAATGATTCGCTTCATTGGGCACAAACAACTAAAAAGACGGCGAGTTCGACGAGCAGGCAGACGGCACCGCAGCAGTCGCCAGTATAACCGTGCAGACGACGCCAGATGAGCAAATAGAGGAAATACATCACGAGGCAGGGGATGAAGATGAGCATGTCCCACCGTATGCCGGTGTACCAGATATAGGCCACCATGGGCAACATGCCCTGCACGGCAAGGCTGATGCCGGCAGCCGTCGTGGGCCTGCGGTAGACGGTCTTCGACTTGGCTTCATCCTCGCGGCGCGCATAGGGCATCATCATCACCAGCTGTGCCGTCACCATGCGGGCAAAGGGCGTGGCGGCGAGAATGGTGAAGGCCCCTCCTAACACCCCGAGGGGGGAACAGACGATGGCATAGAGGGTGGCGGCGAGAAGCGATTCATAGAGGATTAGTCCCAGCACCCCATAAGTGCCAATGTGCGAGTCCTTCATAATGGCGAGGATGCGCTCACGGTTTGAGCCGCCACCGCCAAAGCCGTCGAAGAAATCGGCCAGCCCGTCCTCATGCAAAGCACCGGTGACAAGCAACCGAACCACAATGGCGATCAGAACAGCAATGACGTAAGGAAGATAGAGGCTGCCCACGTAGAGCGTCGCCGCCATCAGTCCACCAGTGAGCCACCCCGTCAGCGGCCACCATTCCACCACACTTTTGTAGCACTCCTTCGGTGGCTGCCGCAGGCGCCAGAATGGCAAGCGGGTGAAGAAAATAAATGCCGCCAACGGGCGGTCGTACCATCGGGTAGAGTTGATGACTGTTTGCATATTCTTCGCAATTTGCTTGCAAAATTACATATTTATTTTGTACTTTTGCAGGCAAAATGGAAATAAAAAGCAAGAAAATGAAGAAAACGGCTTTTCTCCTGCTGATGGTTGCCGTGCTCTGCTCCTGCTTGGGACGACGCGGAACGGCGCAGCAAGATGGTAAGGCGGCGGGGCCTATGATTCCTATGGAGGTAAAGTATGCCACAGGCTTCACCGTCAGCAACAGCGATCAGTATCGGCTGGTGGACATAGGCCAGACAGACCACTTCGCACTCGTCCACAGCCTTGACACGCAGGTGCCCGACGGCTACACGAAGGTGTGCGTGCCCATCGGCAGCACCATCTGCATGACGGCGCTACAGCTGTCGAACTTCACCATGCTCGACGCCCACGACGTGGTGAAGGGCATCACGGGCACGAAGAACCTCTTCAACCGCGACATCCTGCAACGGGTGAGCGATGGAAAGATAGTGAAAATAGGCATGGAGGGCGAGTTCGACACCGAGACAGTGCTGGCCGCCAACCCCGACGTCATCTTTGTCTCGCCCTCGAAGCGTGGAGGCTATGATGCCATCAAACAGACGGGCATCATGCTGGTGCCGCACCTCGGCTATCAGGAACTTGACCCATTGGGACAAGCTGAGTGGATCAAACTCGTGGGTATGTTCATCGGGAAGGAGAAGGAGGCCAATGAACTCTTCGACGGAATAGAGAAGCGCTATAACGACTTAAAGTTGAGAGTTAAGAGTTTAGTGTTGAGTGACTCTTCCAATGTAGGAGAAACGTCTCTCAACACTCCGCTCTCAACTCTCAACAATAAATGCCCCACCGTTTTTTCCGGCGAGATGCACTACGGCAACTGGCACGCTGTGGGTGGCAAGAACTATCTGGCACAGATATTCCGCGATGCCGGTGCCATCTATGTCATCGACGACGACGAGACGGCGGGCGAAGACCTGGAGTTTGAGAAGATGTACGCCTTGGCTGCCAACGCTGACTACTGGCGCATCCTGAACAGCTTCCAGGGCGATTTCACCTACGACGCCCTTCAAGCCTCCGAGCCGCGCAACGCACTCTTCAAGGCTTTCAAGGACAAGAAGGTTATCTATTGCAACATGAAGGAGCAGCCCTACTACGAGATAGCGCCCGTAGAGCCCGACATCCTGCTGAAGGATTTCGTCGCCATCTTCCATCCCGAACTTGTTGAAGCCGACTACCAGCCGAAGTATTACCGATTGTTGAAGTGAGAGTTACTAAATTCCTTGTGCTGTTCGTGGGCATCGCCGTACTGCTGGTGGTCAATCTGCTGCTTGGCACGGTGAAGATACCCATGACGGAGGTGTGCCGCATACTTTGTGGTGCCGATGACAACGAGATTTTCGCCAACATCATCTATCAGGCACGTCTGCCGCAGGCGCTGACCGCCATCTTCGCCGGTGCCGGCCTCGCCGTCAGCGGCTTGCAGATGCAGACCGTGTTCCGCAATCCGCTGGCCGGGCCCTCGGTGCTGGGCATCAGCAATGGTGCCGCCCTCGGCGTGGCTTTCGTCGTGCTGCTGTCGGGACGTCTCGGCGGCGTGACATTAAGCCGTCTCGGCTATCTGGGCAATGCCGCCATCAGCGTAGCCGCCATCGTGGGCGCCCTGGCCGTGCTGTTGCTCATCCTCTGGGTGTCGCAGCGCGTGAAGGGCAACGTCACCCTGCTCATCATCGGCGTGATGATAGGCTATCTGGCCACCGCCATCATCGGCGTGATGAAGTTCCTGTCGCCCGAGGAAGACGTGAAGGCTTTCGTCGTTTGGGGCCTCGGCTCGTTCTCGCGCGTCTCGGGCAACAACATGATGCTCTTCGTCAACTTGATGTGTGTGCTGCTGCCCTTGGCCTGCCTCTTGGTGAAGCCCATGAACCTGATGCTGCTTGGCGACCGCTATGCCTCCAACCTCGGCCTTAACATCCGCCGCGCACGTATGCTGGTCATCGTCTCCAGCGGCGTGCTCGTTGCCATCGTCACGGCCTTCTGCGGCCCCATCATGTTCATCGGCCTCGCCGTGCCACACCTCGCTCGTGCCATCTTCCGCAGCAGCGACCACCGCATCCTCATGCCTGCCACGGCTCTCTGCGGAGCCGCCCTTGCCCTGCTGTGCAATCTCATTGCCCGTATGCCCGGCTTCGAGGGTGCCCTGCCCATCAACAGCGTCACAGCCCTCGTAGGAGCACCCATCATCGTCGCCGTCCTCTTCCGCAGAAGGAGGGATGACATCGGAGAATAAGACAGTTTGAAAATAATCGTGCGAATCGCTTGGCGGTTCAGTTTTTTGTTCGTATCTTTGCATCGACCAAGCCAGCTCCTGCGGGCAGGGCGGGTCAAGGGCAGACTACTCATGTATTGTTAAACATCACTACGAACTATCGTGCCGTATCATTAGCCAGTTGTATTAAGAGGTATTTCGAAATCAATCCTAATGCCATGGAAGTTCTTGTGTTCAAAGGGAAAAAGTCAATCCTTTTAAAACGGAGTTCCACGGAGAGCAAAGACTTTTTCAATACTTTCTGCAGGAGGTATAATAAATAAAGAGTTGCCTAAACAACTCTTTAAACGGGACGGTGGCGATATGGTCCTGCCCCAACTCGGGATTCTGCCCGGATAGCCAAAACTAAGCTTTGACGTTGCAAAGATAGGCATTTTTCCCGTTACTTCCAAATTTTTCCGCCTTTTTCTTTGCGTGTTCACACCTTTTTCGTATCTTTGCATCGACCTAGCCAGCTCCTGCGGGCAGGGCGGGTCAAGACATCGATGGAATCCTGAGGCCGACGAAGCCGTTTGTAGGGCTGGCCGAGGGAAAAAGGCGTTTACGGACGTTACATTCTGTGTGTTCAAACTTCGCAACTTTGAAACTCTCCACAGAGGTAATGCAACGGTGAACGCCTGCGTGGGTGATTTATATCCACATGTGTAGCTATATATATAATAATGTATAGCCTATTGTGCATTTATAATATCACTCGGCGTGGGCTGGCTTGCGTTGCTTATCCTTGGAGAGAGGCAATGCGAAGGCCTGAACACAGGGATGGGCGAGAGTAAGAATCTCCCATGCCTTTTTTTGTTTCCATTCACTTTAAGTATAACCGCCGAGGCTGGGGGAGCGGGTAGGCAACACGTTGGAAACAGTAAAAATATATAAATTACATGAAACAATTACACATTACTTTCCTCTTCACTATGCTTATGAGCATAGTAGTTGGAGCGAAGTCCTATGCTCAATGTGAACCTTTTGAGGTGGACGGAATCTATTATCGCTATAGCCCTTATCAGGATTATAGTGTTGATGTAGTGCATCCGAATGCCACTGCGGTTAGTGAAGATGACGCAATGATATCAATTCCTTCTTCATACTCAGGAGATATAACCATTCCTTCAGAAATATCGAGAACAGTGGTTGTTACAGATACATATGAATGGGGAGATGAATACACACATGAAGAGACACATTATTATAGGGTAGAAAGTATTGGAAGTGGCGCATTTTATGGAAGTGAAATAACATCGATTGTTATACCAAATAGTGTAACGGATATTCTTAGCGGAGCTTTTGCACGGTGTACTAAACTATCGTCCATTATCATTCCCAAAAGTGTTTATTGTATAAATGGTGGCGCATTCTATGGGTGCAGTGGTTTGAAATCTGTAGATATACCTCAATGTGATATAGGAGAAAGTGCCTTTGCAGAATGCGATAATCTAACCTCGGTAACAGTAAGAATGGAAGTTCCTGTTAGTATTGATGAAAGTGTTTTTTCAAATCGTACTAATGCTACCCTTTATGTTCCTGCAGGTTGTAAGGAAGCATACATGACAGCACCGTATTGGCAAGATTTCAAAGAAATTGTAGAAATGTCGCCAATAATAACTTTTGCTGACTATAACGTCAAAGATATTTGTGTGTCAAAATGGGATACTGATGGTGATGGAGAACTAAGCGAAGATGAAGCCGCCGCCGTAACATCTTTGGGATTCGCATTCAAGGACAATAGATATATAAAATCCTTTGATGAATTTCGTTATTTCACAGGCTTGACCAGTATACGAGATGAAGAGTTTTACTATTGCACTAAGTTGACTTCAATCATCATACCAGACAATGTAACATCCATAGGACGCTGCGCATTCTTCGACTGCGAGAGTTTAAAATCTCTGAAAATCCCGAGTAGTGTGAATAACATCGGCAATGCAGCTTTTCTGGATTGTGGACTGGGACTGACCTCAATAACTGTTGAAAACGGGAACACCAAATACGATTCACGTAACAACTGTAATGCTATTATCGAGACCAAAACCAACAAATTGCTTTGGGGATGTAACAACACAATTATTCCAAATAGCGTAACAAGCATAGATAACTCTGCTTTCTCTCATTGTATGTTAATGAATACAATTGATATACCTGAAGGAGTCACGAACATTGGTAGCTACGCCTTTTATAATTGTGAGAAACTAACATCTGTAGTTGTACCTGACCTGGTAACAGCTATCGGAGAAGCTGCATTTTGGCATTGCGATGATTTGCTCTCTGTGGTCATTGGGGAAAAAGTGGAAAATATTGGGAACATGGCATTTCATAGTTGCGACAACCTAACGTCAATAACAGTGAAGAGGGCAGCACCTATAAGCATTACAGAGAGTGTTTTTACGAATCGTGCCAACGCCACCCTTTATGTACCTGATGGCAGTAAAGCTGCATACGAAAAAGCAATCATATGGAAGGAGTTCAAGGAGATTGTAGAGATGGCGCCATTCTCGCCAAACATAGTGTTTGCTGATGCCAATGTCAAAGCTCTGTGTGTTGCCAACTGGGATACTAACGAAGATGGTGAGCTTAGTGAGGCCGAGGCAGCTGCCGTAACTTCTCTGGAAAATGTCTTCACAAATAACATAGACATCATTTCTTTTGAAGAATTGCAATTCTTTACTGGGCTTACAAGTATTGGAGATAAAGCTTTCTACGAATGTAGCGAACTAAGATCAGTCATAATTCCTTCTGGTGTAACCAGTATCGGTCTGCTTGCATTCTTTAATTGCAGCTTGACCTCTGTGACTATTCCTTCTGGCGTATTGAGGATAGGTAATGAGGCTTTCAGTAAATGCAGCAGCCTGACTTCGGTGATTATTCCTGAAGGTGTGACGATCATGGGGCAGGCAGCTTTTCAGAACTGCAGCAGCTTGATTTCAGTGATTATACCTTCGAGTATGATGATGATCGGGTATGCAGCATTCCTCAATACAGGTATTTATAATAATTCGCCTACAGGTGTGTTCTATGTTGACAACTGGGTGTGTGGGTACAAAGGAACTATACCTTCAAACACAAGTATAACCTTCAAAGATGGTACGGTGGGGATTGCCGACTGGGCTTTTGATAATACTTTCGATAATTTAAATGGTCTAACGTCGGTTACTATCCCTTCTGGCGTAACAAACATCGGCTATTGTGCTTTTTGGAAGTGCAGCGGCCTAGCATCAGTGGTGTTTCCCCCCAGCGTGACGAGCATAGTGGACAAGGCTTTCGAAGGTTGTTCCAGCCTGACATCAGTAATAGCTATGATGGAAACTCCTATCAACATTAACTATAATGTATTCAGCAACAGAGCTAATGCTACGTTATATGTTCCCTACGGCAGCAAGACCGACTACGAGACAGCTGATGTTTGGAAACAATTCAAGGAAATTATTGAGATGCCAGCCCCTGTCACTCCCAGCCGCCTCTATGCAGAAGAGACATCGGTACGCTGCGGCTCGCAGACTGTGATTCCTGTGTTGTTTGAGAATGTGGCGGAATACGGTGGGCTGCAGTTTGAGGTGACGCTGCCTGAGGGCATCACGCTGAACAAGGTGACGAAGACGGAGCGGCTGAGTGATGACTTCGTGCTGCAGAAGAGCCAGACGGGGGACAACACCTGGCAGATTCTGCTGTACAACAGCAACCGCCTGTCGTTTACTGGCAACGACGGTGCACTGTTCACGATGACGGTCGACGTGGCTGACGAGATGGCGGAGGGCGACTATACGATGACCTTCAGCGACATTGTGGCTTCGGGCGTTGACGAGAGTCAGGAAGATCTGGCAGACTTCAGCACGACTATCACCGTGGAGAAATACCTGACAGGCGATGCCAACCGCGACAATCGGGTGAACGTGACGGACATCATGGCTGTGGCCAACTATATCCTGAAGCAGCCCAGCAACAATTTCAACGTAAAGGCCGCCGACGTAAATAACGACAACCGCGTGAATGTGACCGACATCATGGGCATTGCCAACATCATCCTGAAGGTCAATCCAACAAAGAATACACCTGCAAAAAAACAAATGCTTGACCCGCAATAACAATCATATCCATCAATAAACAAAAAAAGAAAATGAAAAAAATAATTTTTGCCTTTATGGCATTTACCGCATGGGCAGTTCAGACGAGGGCTGCTGACGGCATTACCATTGCTAATGCCAACGTTCCTAAAGGCGGAGAAGCCGTGGTGGAAGTAATGCTCACCAGTGCAGACATGAGCTACGGCGGATTCCAGTTTGAAGTGACGCTGCCCGCAGGGGTTTCTCTCGTGAAAGTGGAGAAGGCAGCCAGACTGACTGCTATTGATAACTATATGCTGCAAAAGAGCCTGACAGATGAGGAGAACAACACCTACACCGTGCTGGGCTACAACACCGAAAGACAGAGCATCGCAGGCACGTCGGGAGCAATTGCCTACCTCACGCTGCAGGCCAATGCTGACATGACTGTCGGTGAGGTGTTTGATGCAACAGTCCAAAATGTAGTGCTGAGTAATGTTGATGAGGAAGACATCGATGCCCCCGGTTCCTCATTCACCGTCACCATCGTTGAGTCGGTGGACAGCCGCGTGGTGCTTGACGAGAATTCTGAAACGGCTCCTGAGGCCAGCGACGGCGAGGTGGAGGTGCTCGTGAAACGCACCATCAAGGCGAGCGAGTGGAGCACCATCTGCCTGCCGTTTGATATGAGCGAGGGGCAGTTGAAGGAAGTCTTCGGCGACGATGTGCAGTTGGAAGAATTCATTGATTATGAAATAGACGATGAAGATAATATCATCATCAACTTTGAAGATGCATTGGCATACGGGCTTTGTGCAAACTACCCCTACCTCATAAAGACGTCTGCGGACATTACTGAGTTCACGACAACGGCAGTCATCGACCCTGCCCCGGACAATGCCATCGCAAGGTATGATAACGGAAGACCTGTAAACAATCCGAGATACGTACTCTACGGCAGCTTCACCGGTGTCTACCAGGCAAACACGGTGGTTCCAGAGAGCTGCCTGTTCATCAGCGGCAATAAGTTCTGGTACTCTACAGGCAATACGAAGATGAAGGCTTTCCGCGGCTATTTCTGGCTAATGGATGTGCTGTCAGACGTGGAACAGGCTGGCGCCCGCATCAGCTTCAGCTTCAACGAGGCAACGGGGATAAGTAACGTTAACGTTAACCATAACTCTAACAGTTATTATGATTTACAGGGTCGCAGGGTGGAGACTCCTAGGAAGGGCCTGTACATCAATAACGGAAAGAAGATGGTTGTTAAGTAAAATATTTAATTCTTGATCACGAGTATGAAAAAGACATACATGAAGCCACTGACAGAGGTGGTGAGAATGGGAATGACAATGATGGTCTGCACTTCCGAAAGCGTCACGTCGAACAACGGCATCGACTACGGCGGCGTGGATGAGGACGGCGAGAAAGACCCCGCTGCCCGCCGGCGCCGCAACGTGTGGGACGAAGAGGAAGAGGAGGAAGACTGGTGACAGTCCTCCACCTGACATTACGGCCGTTGCCTCATCTCTTTATGGGATGAGGCAACGGTCGTTTCTGATGGGAATTGATCATGTAGATGAAGTAAGCGGAAGAAGCTCACACTTCATATATCTTGCCATTGTCGTCAATCAATAAAACCAGTAGCTCACCATTAGGCAGCAGCGGGGCACAATGCTCCTGGCAATGGCGGATGACGGTGCGGGCAAATGGTGCTGTGGCCTCGACGCTGTCGCTCCCTCTACCAGGGGAGGGCTGGGGTGGGACCTCAGCAATGCGCTCCCATAGCTCTCGGGCCAGCGTCAGGTCGCTGATGTCGATGCTGATGCCCGACTCGTGCAACATCTGCTGAACGAACACCTTGTCCATCACCGTCTTCCTGCTATGTGTGTCCAAATGGCCGGCCGCCAACTTCACCGCCTTGCCCAGCATCACACCCAACGTCACGTGCTTGATGCCGAGATCGTTGGCCATCTTCAGCGTCTCACCAATATAGTTGCCATACTGCACAAACGCCTGTGGGGGCAGCTCAGGGTACATCGCCTTGACGAAGCGCTCGCTCTTGGCCCCGCTGTTGATGACGACGCGGTCGGTGCCGCTGGCCTTCGCCACCTCCATACACTTGCGGATGCTGTTGATGAATGCTTCTTCGCTGAAGGGCTTCACAATGCCTGAGACGCCAATGATGCTGATGCCGCCACAGATGCCGAGCCGCGGATTGAAGGTTTTGCGAGCTATCGTTTCACCCTGGGGAACACTGATGGTGATGCGCACACGTTCCCTGATGTTCTCTCTCATCATCTGTCGGGGACCCTTGTTGATGGCTGGCTCGCCGACAGGGTAGTCGAAGCCTGGCAGGGTGAAGCGGCCCACGCCGTCGCCTCCACATATCTCAAATTGCGGCGCTTTCTCTACCTTCGCCCTCACTTCGATGCCATCGGTCACGTCGGGGTCATCGCCGGCCTCCTTGATGCAATAGGCGTAATCGTCGGCATACCCCACAGCCACGCTGATGGTCTCGCCGTCGGGCAGGACGACAGGCACCTCGCTGGGTGTTTCCCCTGTCGTCAGCCTCGTTGTTGCAGCAATGGCTGCAGCAGTGGCACAGGTGCCGGTGGTCAGTCCGCTGTGCAGGGGGAAGAACTCAGGCAGCAGTCTCTCTACGTCACGGCGCAGGCCATGAGGCCCGTTGACACGATGCTTGAAATGAAACATCGGGCGCTTGATGGCAATGATTCTCATGCCTATCTGGCGCGCACTCTCCACTTTCTCTGCGAAGCCGCCCGAGAGGCCGCTCTCCTTCATCAGAATGGCATCGGCCTCGGGCATCGCAGGATAGAAGCACAGCTGTTCGTCGCTGGCCCCCTGCTGATGCGCCAGCGCTATGCTGCTCTCGCGGTTCAGAATGCGATAGATGACCTTCACCCCTTTCGCCTCCAGCCCCTTCAGGTGACTGATGCTCTGCACGCCTGTAGTGGCCAACAGCGTGCGGATGTCGGTGGGCACCTGGTCGTAGTCGTCAATCCAGGTGATGTCGGGGTCGCGTGGAGGATAGATTCGCTCGTAGCGAATGACGGGAATCGTGAGCAGGGAGGCTACGTCGACAACCGTCTGGTGCAGTTGGGAGGCGAAGGGGTGTGCAGCATCGACAATGAGGCGGATGCCGTGCTGGCTGATGAAGGCCGTCATCGCCTCCGCATCCATCGCCCCGTCAACGCGTATGCCGTGATGAAGCGTCAGCTGCTGCTCTCCCGTCTTCGTGCTGTAATAATAGGTGCTGCCTGCCTCTTCGAGCACCTCCGACGCCTGGCGCCCCTCCGTCGTTCCTCCAAATACCAGTATCATGCGTCGCCTTGTCGGAAGAGGTGGGTGAAATGCTTGTCGTAGAGGGCAGAGAGGCCGCGGCGATTGTCGATGGCCTCGCCGACAACGAGCATGGTGGTGAGGGTGAGGTGGTTGTCGTGGACTATCTTTGCCAGGTCGCGCAGCACGCCGCGATAGATGCGCTGGTCGGGCCACGTCAGATGGTAGCAGGCTGCCACAGGCGTGTCCTCAGGATATTCCTGTAAGAGTTCACGTTGCACATCGTCGACAATGGCTGCCGAGAGGAAGATGCACATCGTGCTTTGGCTGCGGGCCAGCAGGTGCAGCTTTTCCTTCTCGGGCATGGGCGTGCGCCCTTCACCACGGGTGAGGATGATGGTCTGACAACGCTCAGGAATCGTGAACTGGCTCTGCAGTTCGGCGGCTGCGGCGAGGAAAGAGGAGATGCCGGGCGTGATGTGATACGACATTCCCTCACGGTCGAAGAAGGCCATCTGCTCCTGAATAGCGCCGAAGATGCAGGGGTCGCCAGTGTGCAGACGGACGATGAAATGGCCCCGGTCGTAGTGCTCCTTCATCAGCGCACACTGCTCTTCGAGATTCATGTCGGCACTGCTCCGCACCACGGCACCGGGCTTGTGGCACTCGGTGAGCGCCTTGGGCACCAGCGAGCCTGCATAGAGGATGAGGTCGGCCCGCTCCAGCATCTTCCGCCCTCTGACGCTCACCAGGTCGGGGTCGCCAGGCCCAGCACCCACTATCTCGATGTGCCCCTGCTGCTGGCGAAGATGTTTTTCGTCAATGGCCAAGGCGGCCGTCCAGTTCTCTCCCTTCACCTTCGCGATGATGAGCCTGCCGTGATGGGAGCCCAAGATGGCTGCCGCCTCGCACACGCTGGGTGTGCCGACGTGCTTGGCCACCATCGCACTGGGGTGGGGCACGTCGACTGCCGCCAACTCCTTAGCTGTATAGAACACCACCTCCTTGCCATACACCTCCTCCAGCTCCTCCACAAAGGGCTCGTCGGCCTTCACGTCGATGGTGCAGTAGCGATGGGCGCAGGGCAGGATGCCACGATAGGCGAAGGCTTGGTCCATCTCGTCGTAGATGCATTCGTAGTCGTCGGGATGATGAGCCAGACCGAAGCCTATCGTACCGACCATCGGGACAAAGTGGAGGCAGAGCATGTCATCGGATGCATGGCGCATGAAGGGCGACACGATGATGACGAGTTTGTATTTCCGGGGATTCGCCTCGCTGATGTCGCTGATGAGGGTGACGTGTTCGGGCATCGTCTCCTCTAAATAGTCCGTGCCCTCATCTCTTACGTCCAAGAGCAGGGCCGTGGGTTGGCGGTTCACGAAGGCAAAGATGCAGCGGTTCATGTCTTCGATGTCGCTGGCAATGGGCCAGTCGAAGCGTTTCTCGAAAGTGTCGAGCGCCCACAGACCGGCATTGTCGCTTTGGGTGGTGATGACCTCGCGGCCTCCGATGATGGCAGCCACTTGACGTGTCAGGTCGTTGGCACCGCCCACATGACCGCTGAGCACGCTAATGACGTTCTGCCCCAGACTGTCAGTGCAGACCACGGCAGGGTCTTCGTGTTTGTCCTTGATGTAAGGCGCAATGGTGCGGACGCAAATGCCCATTGCTCCGATGAAGACGAAGGCGTCGAAAGACTTCCAACGCTTGCCTACTTCTGAGCGCTGAATCATCTCTGCCCCCAAATGGCGTTGTAATGTAGAGGCAACCTCGCGGCCAGCCTCGCTAATCTGTATAATGGCTATCTTCTGCATTTCAGTATGGTTATCGGGTGATTGTCATTGAGTTGGATATGTAGTGGCGGCTCCTGCCGTAGGCCCAGCTCCTGGCAGGCCTCATCCCAAAGCTGTCGGCTGTCGGTAGTGACCTTGGGCGCAACGACACTATTCATCACGATGACGCCATCAGGGGAAAGAACCGTCAGCACCTTCGCCATGATGTCCTTCAGCTTGCCGCCATGGCCTCCGATAAAGACGGCATCAGGAGGCATGAGGCTTGTTGCGGTGCCATTGTCATAGAGGGAACAGAAGTCGCCCATGTGGATGCTGATGCCGGGGGCATGAAAACGGCGGGCGTTCTCGCGGATGATGGCTTCACACTCAGCACGAATCTCGAATGCCTCGATATGAAGGTGAGGAAACTGCAGACGTGCCTCGATGCTGACACTGCCTGTGCAGAAACCAATGTCCCACAGCACATGACGGCGGGGCAGGTCGAGGGCTTGTAGCGTAAGCAGGCGGATGGGCATCTTCGTGATCATTTTCTCCCGACCATCCAACAGGGCAAACTCTGCATCAGGAATACCCCATCGGCGTTGGTACCCTCCGATGAGGATGAGGCAGTTGGGGTGTGCAAACGCCTGCTCTACCACGGCTTCGAGTGGAAGTGATGTGACCCTTTCTTTCGCGGAATGGCCAAGGTGCTCACCGATGTGCATCTCATAGTCCTTGTAGCCATAATCCATCATGCGCCGGGCAATGGCAGCAGGGGTGTGCTCCCTGTCTGTCAAGACGCCTATCTTCGGCGTACCTTCTATCAGGGCGCGGTCAAACTCCTGCCAGGGACGACCCGTAAGCGAGACAATGCGCATGTCGTGATAGGGCATCACAAGGCGGTGGGCCAGCATCTGCAGGGAGTTGAAGGTGGGATAAACCACGATGTCAGCATCAGGCATCTTCCGCCGTATGGTATTGGCAAAGCCGAAGAACAGCGGGTCGCCGCTGGCAAAGACGATGAGAGTTGAGAGTTGAGAGTTGAGGGTTGAGGGTTGAGAGTTGAGAGTTGAGGGTTGAGAGGTGAGAGGTGAGAGGTGAGAGGTGAAAGTTGAAAGTTGGTACCGCTCAAAGACAGCGTCGAGAGGCACGGTGATGTCAATCCACTCTGCATCCTCAGGAAGCAAAGACTTCACAATCTCGTGGTGGCGCTTGCCTCCAGAGAACACTTTCCCGTTCCTGATCACCTCCAATACTTCGGGAGGGAAGAAAGGCCGAGGGTTGTCGGTGATGCCAATAACGTAGAACTTCACTGCTTTTAAGGAGTTAAAGGAGTTAAAGACAAATGACTCTTCATGAAAAAAAACTTCCCGAATGGGGAGTGTATAAACTTTTCCCTTGTTGCTGCCGCATAGTGTATTTACTCCCCCCCCTCGGGGGGGCGGGGGAGGGGGCCTCACTCTTTTTACAAATCCCTTCCTGGTTTCAGTTGCGCCGCGTCATTGAAGGTGAGGATGGCATTGCACAGTGTCGCAGCCAGGTTGGAGCCTCCCTTGCGTCCCTCGACAATGATTTTGGGAATGTCCTTGAAAGGTTTCACCATGTGCTTCGACTCCCTCACGTGCACGAATCCCACAGGGGCGGCGATGATGCCTGCCGGGTGTGCCTTGCCCTTGCGTATCAGGTCGCAGAGCTCCATCAGCGCAGTGGGTGCATTGCCGAAGGCGAAGAGCGCGTCGGGGTGTTCCTCTACGGCGAGGCGAATGCCGGCCTGGGTGCGTGTGATGCCCTTCTCGGCTGCCATCGGTGCTACACGCGGGTCGTTGAGATAGCATTGGGCTTCCACGCCCAGACGCAGCAAGGCTCCCTTGCGGATGCCGCTGGTTACCATGGTGACGTCGGTGACGATGTGGGTCAGCTCACCATTCGTTACCTTATTATATAATGTGGCAACAGCGCCGTCGTCTGTGTAAAGAAGGTTCTCCATGTCGAAGTCGGCAGTGGTGTGAATAGCATGGAGCAAGGCCCATTTGTGGTCAAGGGGATAGTCGTTGCGCTGCAGTTCGCCTTCAATGGTGCGGAACGACTCCATCATAATCAGCTGTCCCTTTTTCTCGTCGCCTTCATGAGTCTCGCGGTAGTAGCCTCGCGGCGTGATCATCTTGCCGTTCCATTGATAAGACTGCGAGTTACCGATGAGCACCACCGTGAACATGTCGACGGCTTCGGGGTCGAACTCGCCGAGCGTGGTCACCGTCACCTCCTGTTCAGCACGCCCTGCTTGTCGCACATAGCCTACGGGGGTGTTGGCGGCACGTTCTTGCAGGAAGATTTCCTGCAGACGATAGAGTTGCCAGTATCTTCCATTCGACTTGGGATTATAGACTGCTGTGACGAAGTCGCCCACCGCAGCCGCCTTGATGCGCCGCTCTATCACCTCCCACGGCGTCATCAGGTCGCTCAGCGAGATGACACAGAAGTCATGACCCACAGGAGCGCCAAGCAGTGATGCTGCTTTCTGGAACGCCGAGATGCCCGGCAGCGATTCCACGGTGACATCGCTCCTTCTCTCACGCTGCATCTCGTAGATGAGTGGCGTCATGCCATAGATGCCGGCATCGCCAGAGGAGATGACCACCACGGTCTTGCCTTGCTCTGCCAGCTGGAAGGCTTGTTCGGCTCGCTCGCGCTCATGCTTCATGCCCGTGTCGATGCACTCGCACCCATCCTTGACGAAAGGTTCAACAAACTGGAAATAATACTTATACCCCACGACGGCATCCGCCTCGCCCACTGCCTTCAGCACCGCAGGTGTGATGTCATCATTACTGCCAGGACCAATGCCCGCTACGATAATCTTTCCCATATCAGAGTGCAAAGTTACGAAAAGTCGAGAGCAAAACAAAGAAATTCATTTCTTTTTTTTTGCCGAGACGGAGAAGTTTCGTGCGGATGGAGTGACATAGTTGCGTCGCTATCTATGTGAGTTGATACCGCAAAGCGGTCTGAGAAAAAACCAATAAAAACAAATAAAAACAAGAAAAACAATTTGGGACAAGGGTTATCACCTTGACCGCCGCAGGGACCCCGTGAGGCACTCCCCTCTTGAACCCCGCCCTTACGGGGAGGGTTTAAGAGGGGAATGGCTGCGCCGTCACATAGCCGCCGCAGAGGTAACTTATTCCCCCCCTTGAAAAGGGGGGTAGGGGGGATTTACCTATGCGCAGATGAATCCCCCTCTAACTCCCCCTTTGCAAGGGGGAGAATTGAGTTACCTCTGCAACGGCTACATGACGGCGCAGCCCTTCCCCTCCTTTTCCAAAGGAGGGGTCAGGGGTGGTTTGTCAGAGATGTCCCAACCGCTTTACAGCCCTGAAGGGGCGACGGATTACAGGCAGCGGCAACGCCCCTGTATAGCGTAGCACAGCAACAAGCCCTGAAGGGGCGGCAGAATAATCCGTCGTCCTTCGGGACTTACCTGCGCCGCCGCCTCTATCATAAGCTGACAGGTCGCGACGGCTCAGGCACCGGCCTCGACAAGTATATTACTGGGATGTGCGCGTTCAGTGTTTGAATTTCATTTTCAGTCCCACTACGAGCATTCTGCCGGGCGAGTAGAGGGCATATTTGCGGGTGGATGAGTCAATGCGGCGATCCACTCGGTCGAAGATGTTGTCGATGCACAGGCTGGGCTCTAAGCTGGCCCACTTGGTAACGTCGAAACTGTGAGTGGTGTTCAGATTCCAGATGCCGTAGCCGGGTGCATCCTCGTAGCTTCCCGTGTAGTAAGTCTTTGACTGCAGCCGTGCGTTGATGTTGACGTTTAGGCTGTAACGTCGCCACGTGTGGTGATAGTTGGCTGCGATGGTGGCGGCATGACGGATGCTGCGCTCGAGGACGGTCCACTGCCCGGCGGTCTTGGTGCGTGCGTAGGTATAGGCGTAGTTGGCCGAGAGGCAGAAGCCGCGCAGCATGTTGGCCGTGATGTTGAGCTGCAGGCCTTTGACATCGCCTTTGTCGCTGTTCTGATAGCGGGCATAGGCCACCATCTTGTCGGCCTGCTCGCGGGTCATCTCAGGAAACTCGTTCATCAGCATCTGGCGTGTAGGGTCGTCGACGTCGATGTTTTGTTTCACCACCATGTCGTTGATGCGGTTGATGTAGCCTGTTGCACTGATGGCAAAAGCGTCGGTGCGGTATTCGGCGTTGAGCGAGAAGTAATGGCTCTTCTCAGGTTTCAGGCTCTGGTTTCCGAAGCTGATCTGCGGCTTGCCCCGGTTCACCGAGAAGTAGTGGTAGTAGAGTTCGTCGAGGCCCGGTGCGCGGAAGCCAGCCGAATAGGTGGCACGCAGGTTGAGGTGTGCGATGCTGTACATGAGCGATGCCTTTGGCGTGAAGTGGTTGCCGAAGGTGTTGTGATAGTTGTAACGTGCTCCGAGCGTGGCCATGAGGGTGGCGCTGCCCACGTGGAATCGCTGCTCGTGCTGTGCATAATAGGCGAGGGTGTAGGCCTCGTGGTTGATGTTGCCCGAGGTGGCCACCAGCTTGTTGAGCTGCCAGTCGTTGCCCACGATGGTGGTGCCCTGTGGCAGGATGCCGAGTATGGCCTTTACCTGCCGCTCGATGTTGCGCTGCTTCTTCGACTGGAGGTAGGTCCCGAGGGGGATGGCGTGGGTTGCCACATCGTATTCCTTGCCATAGCGGAAGCGGTCGACGGTATAGTCTATCTGCAGCGAGTTGCGTGCGTCAAACTTATAGATGGTGCCAACGTTCCAACGCAGGCCTTTGTAGCGCATCTCATAGTCTGTGCCGCCGGTGATGTCGGCCTGGGTGTCGGGGCGGTCGGTGATTTTGTATGAATAGTCCAATCCCGCGTTGAGTGCTAAATGCTGCGTGGGGCTGTAGGTGAATTTCTGAGCAAAGATGTTGGATCGGTAGCCGGTGAAGAGCGGTGCTATGGAGGGCTGCGTCTCGGTGTCGGAGCCTTTCCGGTATTCCAGGTCGTTGTTGCGGTAGCTGTCGGCCCGGTCGTGTGTGAAGGAGGTGTAGGAGCCTATGCCCTTCTGGCAGATGTCGATGGTGGCTGCTTCCGTCAGCACGCCGTGTCCGCTGACGGTGGTGGCGCTGCCTGCGCTGAAGAGCGAGTGGGTGGGCTGGTCGGTGATGATGTTGATGACGCCTGCAATGGCATCGGAGCCGTAGAGCGATGAAGCGGCGCCGTCGAGCACTTCGATGCGCTTGACCCTCGCCATGTTGATGCGGTTCAGGTCGACGTTGTTCGCGATGTCGCCTGAGAGCCGCTGTCCGTTGATGAGTATCAGGATGTATTTATTTCCCAGTCCGTTGAGCCTCAGCTGCGAGCCCATGGAGTTGGGTGCCATCGACACCTGCGGCATCATGTGTGTGAGGGCGCCGTCGAAGGTGGTGATGCCCTGCTCGCGCAACTCCTGCGCTGAGAGCACACGGACGGGCGTAGCGGTGTCCTTCAGGCGTTGGTGATGGCCCGAGCCTGTCACTACGACAGGGTTGATGTGATAGGCGTGGAGGGTGGTGTCGCGCCGCTCCATCTTGTGGATTTGTGCTGACAGAGGCAGCGTCGTGGCGGCGAATAGGAGGAGGAGGGTGGGCTTGAGGTGGTGCATGGGGTTTTGGTGGGTTGGTGGGTTTAAAGGAAGGCCTTGTCATCACGACAAGACCTTCCCTATTAACTTACATTATAATACACGTATGTCAACAAATATTCTGATGGGGTTTTTACTCTTCGGGATACATGCTGTGGTAGGCATCCTCGAGGAACTCGGCGTTCTTGGTGTGGTTGATCCAGACGTTCAGGATGGTGGGCTGCTCGAGCAGGCCCTGTGGGTGCTTGTTGACGACGGGCACGTTGACGTCAAAGTTCTTGTGGCTGAAGAACTCAAACCAGCTGACGTCCTCGCTCTCCGGAGCCATCGGCGTCCAGTAGTCGTCGCCCTCGCCAGCCATGTCGTTGTGGGCATGATCGCCGGCGATAGACATCAGGGCGTGCAGATAGACCTTGCCGCTGGTGATGCCCTTTGCCTCCATGCGAGCCATGACGTCCTGCTTGTAGTTGTCGGGCATGTCGACGGTGCCGACGAAGTAGTTGGGACTGTACTTCTGCAGTGCCTCTTCCAGCTGTGTGTAGCGCACGTTGGCCTTGAAGGTGTCGTAGGTGTCGGGGTTGCCATGACCCATGAATGCGACGACACCCTGCTTGGCCTCAGCGTTATAGATGGCATTCAGCTGCTTGGCCACTTCGGGAACGTCGTTGTCGGGGTCGCTGAGCAGGGGCATGCCGAGGAACACGGCCTCGTTCTCCTCCAGCTGTGCCAGATATTTGTCGTCGAGGTGGGCACTGGCGATGTAGCCGTTGTTCATGAATTTCTTCACGCTGGCCACGACTGCTGCAAACTCCTCACCGGGAATGACCTGCAGCGACTGCACGTAGATCTTGCTGTACTTGGCGGCACCGATGGCATGGAGCAGATAGCGGGGCTCGTAGTAGTCGCGGCGCACGATGTTGCCGTTGTCGTCGGTGTTCTCACCGGCGCTGGCGCGGTTGATGCAGATGTCGCTCGAGAACGACACGTAGACGTCGGCCTGGGGGAATGCCTGCTCATAGGCTTTCTTCGTGGCATCGAAGGCCAGGAAGGCGTTGTTCCATGTAGAGCCGAAGGCCACCAGCAGCACGGCGACATCCTTCTTAGACTTGGCCTTCTGCTCGGCCACCATTTTGTCATTCACCTCATACTCAGACACGAGGTTGTTCACTGTTTTGTCATCATCGTCGCTGCAGGCGGTGAAGACGGGAGCTACCATGGCGAGGGCCAGCGTAGCGAGGATTAAAGATTTAATCGTCTTCATTGTTGTAATTAGATTTAGTGGATAAAATGTTGTGTTTAACTTTCTTGCCTTGATTGAACTTGATGCTGAAGGTAGCATATAGTGTCGTCCCCGACGTGTTGTTGCCCAGATGATAAGGGCGCATGGTGCGGTCGACGTAGTTGAAAATGTTGTCGATGCCCAGCTCCACCCTGTATGCCAGCGTCCTGCCCGCCTTGCCCAGGTCGTGGGTGGTGTTCAGCCGCCATATCTGGAAGGCCTTGCCATCGCCGTTGTTCTGATAGCAGCGCTTGCTGCTGCCCCGTGCCGACAGGCTAATGCCCAGTTTGTAGGTAGGGCTGAAGGTGTGGCTGAAGACGGCCGAAGCACTCCACTTGTGGCGCGCCGTTCCGTCGATGACGACGGTGGTCATCGCGTCCTTGTGCTCATCATAGAGATGGGCCTTGGTGTCCAAGTAGCTATAGGCCGAAGTGAGCGTCAGGTCTTTCATCACCTTGTACGACAGCGTAGCATCGAGGCCACAGGTCCGGGCATCGTCCATGTTTTTATACATACGCGCCTGCACCTTGCTGCTGCCATCGCCGAGATAGGCTGTGGTGACACCGGCGGGAATCTCGCCCGCATCGACATTCACCAGTGCTATCATGTTGTCAAGCTTATTGACATAGCCCGTGACAGAGGCTGTGAGCCTGCTGCCGCGATACTCCACATTGGCCGAGTAGTAGTTGCTGGTCTGAGGATGCAGGCCGGTGTTGCCGATGTTGAAGAACGTGCTGCTGCCCATGAGGTGCAGGTAGCGGTAATGCAACTCCTTGACGGTGGGCGTCTTAAAGCCCCGGCTCCACCCTGCGCGGAAGCGGAAGTCGCCCGCCGAGAGCATGGTGCTCACCTTGGGCGTGAGGCGCAGGCCGAAGTTGCGGTTGTCTACCAGCCTGAGGCCGGCGGTGAGGTTCAGCCATCCCAGAAGGTTCCACTCGTCCTGCACATACAGGGCCGCGGTCCAGTCGTCGGCCGTTCCCGTCTCGGTGCGCTCGGGGGCTTTCAGATAGTCGTAGCGATATTCCGCCCCTGCGTTCAGCGTGTTGTCGAGGGGCAGGTAGAAGATGCCCTTCAGCTGGGCCATCACGCGTTGCTGGTCGCTCTGCAGCTTGCTCTGTCCAGGCAGCATGGCCACCGAGAACCACTCGCCGTTCTGGTCGCCATACTCCTCGCCCTGCAGCAGCACGTAGTCGTAGTGCTTGGCCGTATAGTCATAGTAGTAGGCGTGCTTGTTCCAGTCGACGTCGAGGGTGACGTAATCCTTCTTTTCTCCCAGATACCACTTACCGCCCACTGAAGCCGAGGCGTTGTTGTAGCGCAGGTCGTAGGTGTAGACGTCGCAGCTGGGATGACGGCCGTCCTGTGGCCGCAGGATGTTCTTCTTGTAGTAGGAACCCTCGGCATAGAGTTCGAGCCCCTTCATTGGCTGACAGGTCAGGCGCTCTGCCACCTGCCAGTTGCGGTGCTTGTTCACGGTCTTGTTGCGGCTGTCGGTCAGCACCATGCCCTCGGCCCACTCCTCGGCGGTGTTCTGCCAGCCGTCGCTGCGCTGCAGCTGGAAGTTGGTCTGCGAGGTGCATCTGCCAAAAGCTAATGCCACCGTGTTATGCTGGCGCAGGTCGTTGTGCGTGCCGTAGCGCGTGGTGTTGTCGACATAGACGCCCGACTCGTTGTGGCGCTTGGTAATGATGTTGATGACACCGGCCATGGCGTCGCTGCCGTAGAGCGCACTCTGTGCACCCTTCACTATCTCGATTCGCTCGATGTTGTGCGGGTCGATGAGGCCGAGGTCGTTCTCGCCTCCCACATCGCCGTGGATGCGCTTGCCATCGATGAGCACGAGAATATAGCTGTTGCCTAGGCCGTTCAGTTGCATCTGTGAACCCATGTCGCCCTCGCTGAAGGCAAACGAGGCGGTAAGCCCGGCAAGGATGTCCTCCAGGCTCTTGCCACCGTAGCTGCGCAGCATCTTGCTGGAGATGACCTCAGTCTGCACGGGAGCATCCTTCAGAAGGTGCTGCGTGCCCGTGCCGGTCACCACCACCTCCTGTAGACTGTCTTGGCGCCAAACGTTGGTCTGCGCCAAGCTACTAACAGCCAATAGCCAACAGCCTATGGCTTGTATCAGTGTTCGCTTCATTTACCCATTTTACGCTGCGTATATTCCTGTACGCGCGTACATTTTATTTCTCTTTGGGCAGACTTGACCTTCTGGTCGAGCCTTGCCTGTGGCAGGTCTTCTGACTTTCCCCAACCTGCTTTACCTTCCCGACACGATGGTCAGTGGCGTTATACAAGCAGGCCTCTTGAACGGGGATTACAGCTGCAGGTACAGTCCCGGACTCTCACCGGATTCCCTTACATCATGGCAGCATCAGCCGCCAGATTGCCTTTTGTGGGTGCAAAGGTACGAATAAGCGAGCGAAAAGCAAAAGAAAAACACGTTTTTCTTTAGTTTTTCCAATCCAAGGTATGAATAATTTGTGAATAAACCCTAAACTTCCAAATTATTTTGTACTTTTGCAGCATGAAATCACATTTTCTCATCGCAGCGCCTACCAGTGGCTCGGGCAAGACAACGATTGCACGGGGGCTGATGGCGTTGCTGACTGAGAAGGGCTATCAGGTGCAGCCTTTCAAATGCGGCCCCGACTATATCGACACGAAGTTTCATGAGGCGGTGTGCCATCGCCCAAGTATCAACCTCGATACCTTTATGGCTTCTCCGGAGCATGTGCGTGGGCTGTTTGCACACTATGGCGCCGATGCCGACATCTGCATTGTGGAGGGCATGATGGGCCTTTTCGATGGCTACGACCGCGACAGAGGGTCATCGGCAGAGATAGCGAGAGTGCTTGACATTCCCATCATCTTAGTAGTGGATGCCCGGAGTGCGGCCTATTCGACGGCAGCGCTGCTTTCCGGCTTCATCCATTTCCGAAACGACATTCGCATGGCAGGTGTCATCTTCAACAAGGTGGGTTCGTCCCGTCATTTCCAGATGCTTCGGCAAGTATGCGACGACCTCGGCATCCAGTGCTTCGGCTGTCTCCCGAAGCATCCCTCCCTTGAACAAGGCTCACGCTACCTTGGCCTCGATTTCAGCCAAAGCCCTGAAACAAGCCAGCTGAAGGAGCTGCTGGAGCATCATGTCAACTGGGAAGAACTGGTGGGAAACCTGCATACACACGGTGCCATGCCTCAGCACACTTTGCCTCAGCATCAGATGTCGTCCGTTCTCATAGCCAGGAATGCAGAGAGCTTCTCTTTCCTCTACCGGGAAGCCGTGGACAGCTTCCCACACGTTCAGTTCTTCGACCCTGAGCGCGACGTTCCTTCTCTCGACGGCATCGACTTGCTCTATCTGCCTGGCGGCTATCCTGAAAGGCATCTGGATGCACTTGTCGGCAATGAGGCCTGTCGGCTGGCCATCAAGTCTTTTGCTGAGCAGGGCGGACGGGTCATTGCCGAATGTGGCGGCATGATGTATCTGTGCCATCGCATCGTCACCGACGACGGGGCATACCCTATGTGCGGCGTGCTGCCCCATAGCATCACGGCGCGCCAAGCCGACCTCCGCCTCTCGTTGGGCTATCGGCGCTTCGTGCTCGACGGCAAGGAGTATCGTGGACATGAGTTTCACTACACCCAGTTTTTGGGCGATACGCCCAAGTCGGTGGTGCAGGTTTATAATGCCAGGGGTGAGCCTGTCGGTACTCCAGTATTCAGGTTTAACAATGTATTGGCCAGCTATACCCATTTGTATCAGATATGAATCAGTTACACCCCATCATGTTCGCCGGCACCGGGAGCGATGTAGGCAAGAGCATCGTGGCGGCAGCCTTCTGCCGCATCTTTCGCCAGGATGGCTATAGCCCTGCGCCCTTCAAGGCCCAGAACATGGCGCTCAACTCCTACGCCACGCCCGAGGGGCTTGAGATAGGTCGCGCCCAGGCCGTGCAGGCCGAGGCCGCAGGCATTCCTTGCCACACCGACATGAACCCGCTGCTGCTGAAGCCCAGCTCCGACCACACCAGCCAGGTGGTGCTCCACGGCAAGCCCATCGGCAACAAGGATGCGTATGACTATTGGAGGCCCCCCTCTGTCTCCCCCC
>JAEEPZ010000039.1 GCA_016285055.1 Prevotella sp. | reverse complement strand
AGTCATTCTCTATAATATATGTACGCGCGAAGTATGGCTGGGGTTTCACCTCGATCGTATCGACGGAAATCCACTCTGCATCGGCTCCAAACTCGCGCATCGTCCACAGGGTGAGGTCGATGTAGGGACGTGAGATAATCTCGCCCTGAAGGCGCAGCGTGAGCCCCTTGCTAAGCATGGGGCCGATCATGAGCAGCGCTGAGATATACTGCGAACTGACGTTTCCCTCGATGTCGAGCTCGCCTCCTTCCAGCTGCTGGCCGCAGATGCGGAGTGGGGGATAGCCTTCTTCGCCTTCGTAGGTGATGTCGGCACCCAGCCGGCGCAGGGCGTCAACAAGGATCTTGATGGGACGATGCTTCATGCGCTCTGTACCTGTCAGGACGTGACAGCCGTGACTGGTGGCAGCGAGGAAGGCCGTCATGAAACGCATCGATGTGCCGGCAGCCTTGATGTCGATGACCTCGGGCATGTCGCGCAGTGCATCGATGATAACCTCTGTGTCGTCGCAGTCGCTCAGGTTGTCGGGCAGGATCTGTGCCCCCATCAGCGCGCTGATGATGAGCGAGCGGTTGGATATGCTTTTCGAGGCGGGCAGTTTCACTGCCAGCCTCAGATTTCTTGGACTTGTTACTTTATATGTTTTCATTGGCGGCGACAAAGTTACAAATTTTCTTCGTAAGAGCGACCTCCTTCCTCACCTTTAACTACCTTTAACTACGTTAGAGTGTGCAAATGTGCAAAAAAACTGGCATTCTGACGATAATAACTCCCTCTTTGAGGCAATAAAATGCAGTTTTCTGAGTTTTTATAGTGATGAAGAAGGTAGTTTACCTCATGATGGCTGCCGTCGTTGTCCTTTCAACGGCAGGTTGCTCTGTGCAGAAAAACACTGCACGGACCAGGTTTTGGCAGTCGTTCAAGGCGAAATATAACTCCTTCTACAACGGAAAACTGGCATTTATCGACGGTCAACTGGAGAAAGAGAAGGGCAACAAGGACGATTATACTGAGCAACTGCCCCTTTTCACCGTTGGCAACAAACAGAGCCAGCAGCTGGGCAAAGGCAACTTCGACCGTGCCGTTGAGAAGATGGAGAAGACCATCAAGCAGCACTCGATCAAGGCTCGTCCGGAATGGAACAAGTCACGACGCAAGACGGACAAGGACATCGAGTGGCTCTCCCGTCGCGAGTATAATCCGTTCCTGTGGAAGGCCTGGCTGATGCTGGGTCAGTCGCAGTTCCTGAGTGGCAGCTTCGACGAGGCAGCAGCCACCTTCAGCTATGTCAGCCGACTCTATCAGACTCAGCCTGCCATCAACAGTCATGCACGAGCCTGGCTGGCCCGTTGCTATGCACAGCTCGACTGGATCTACGATGCTGAGGACGTCATCCGCAACCAGAACCGCGACTCCATTCCCTATGCTGCTCAGCCCGCCTGGGACCAGACGATGGCCGATTATTACCTTCGTACGGGTGAGCTGGAGAAGGCCGTTCCGTATCTTAGGAAAGTGGTCAAGCGCGAGCGTCGCAAGACCCAGAAAGCCCGTGAATGGTTTATCATGGGTCAGGTGCAGAATGCTCTTGGCCATCAGCAGGATGCCTATAAGGCCTATAGCCGCGTGGTCAGTCAGAATCCTCCCTACGAGCTGGAATTCAATGCCCGCATTGCCCAGACGGAGGTGATGGCATCGTCGAACTACAAGAAGATGATCAGCCGACTGAAGCGTATGGCAGCCTCGGACAACAACAAGGACTATCTCGATCAGGTGTACTATGCCATCGGCAATATCTACATGTCGAGGAACGACACCATGCAGGCCATTACTGCCTACGAGAAGGGCAACGAGAAGGCCACGCGCAGTGGTACGGAGAAAGGTGTGCTGCTGCTGCGCCTGGGCGATATCTACTGGCAGATGGAGCGCTATAACGATGCCCAGCGATGCTATGGCGAGGCCATCGGACTGCTCGACAAGGAGCGTCCTGGCTATGAAGAACTGTCGCAGCGCTCGAAGGTGCTCGACGAGCTGGTGCCCTACACTGATGCCGTCCACCTGCAGGACTCACTGCAAGAGTTGGCCAAGATGCCTGAGAAAGAGCGCCTGGAGGCCATCGACCGAGTCATCGAAGCCCTGAAGAAGAAGGAGAAGGAAGAGGCCGACAAAGCCCGTGAGGCCGAGGTGGAACAGGCTCAGCAGCGTCAGGGTGCCTTGGGCAACCGTAACCAGCCCAACCGCAATAACACGCCTAATACTCCTACCACCTCGAAGGACGGACAGTGGTATTTCTACAACCAGATGGCCGTCAACCAGGGTAAGCAGACTTTCCAGCGCCAATGGGGCAAGCGTGAGAATGCGGACAACTGGCAGCGCATAAATGTCACCGTCGTGGGCGACCTGTCGGGCCTGTCCGAAAACGGCGAGATGCCTGCCGACTCACTGCTGGCTGAAGGTGCTGCTGCCAACGATTCCATTGCCGCTGAGACTGATGCCGCTGCCGACTCGCTGGCCAACGATCCGCATAACCGCGAGTATTATCTGGCTCAGATTCCCTTCACGGAGGAGCAGGTGCAGGAGAGCAACACCATCATCAAGGACGGACTCTACAATGCCGGAGTCATCTTTAAGGACAAGCTCGACAACCTCACGCTGGCCGAGAAACAGCTGGTCAGGCTCTCCACCCAATATCCTGACTACGAGCAGATGGACCAGGCATGGTATCACCTCTTCCTGCTCTATTCCCGACAAGGCAACACGGCCCAGGCTGACAGCTGCCTCGAGCACTTGAAGAACGGCTTCCCTGAAAGCGACTTTACTACGTTGCTCTGTGACCCGTACTTCGTGGAGAATGCCCGTTTCGGAGTGCACATCGAGGATTCGCTCTACGCAGCTACCTACGATGCCTTCAAGGCCGACCAGCACGATGTGATCGAGACGAACGCCAAGCTCTCTGCCGAGCGCTTTCCGCTGGGTGAGAACCGTCCGAAGTTCCTCTTCATTCATGGACTGAGCATGCTTAACAACGGCGATGCCCTGGGATGTGTGAACGAGCTGAAGCAGGTGGTGGAGAAGTATCCTCAGAGCGAGGTCACGGAGATGGCTGGCATGATCATCAAGGGAGTGCAGGAAGGCAGGCAGCTCTATGGCGGCAAGTTCGACCTCGACGATATCTGGAGCCGTCGCGACATCACCCTGCAGCAGGATTCGGCTTCCGTCGACACGCTCTCAGCCGACCGCGACGTGCCTTTCCTCTTCCTCTTGGCGTTTGAGCCTGACTCGGTCAACGAGAACCAGTTGCTCTATGAGATGGCACGCTTCAACTTCTCGAACTTCCTCGTGCGCAACTTCGACCTGGAGATTGAGCGGCTGGATGGATACAACCGTCTGCTCATCCGTGGTTTCCTCAATTTCGATGAAGCCCTGCAATACGCCCGACAGCTGACGGCTGCCCCTGAACTGTCAGAACTGATGACGCATTGTCGCACCCTGGTCATAAGCGAGCATAACCTCACGCTTATTGGCACCCGCTACAGTTTCCGCGACTACGACGAATACTACGAGCAGACCTTCCTGCCTTTGCCCATCAGCAACGAAGAACTGTTGCAAATGCCTGATTACGAGCTGCCTTCGGAGTCTGAGGAAGAGGGAGAAATACTGGAAGAGGATGCTGCGCCCGTACAACGGCAGAACAACAGCACCATCGACTTTGACGAGGATTTCTTCTAGAGCGAATGATCAGCTACGCTTTTCCTTGATGATGCCGTGCCGATAGGCATAGAGCAGATCCTTCAGGTCACTGATCTGAGCGCGCAACTCTTCACCCTTGTCAGTATCGGCCACAAGCATACGATGCGTCGACATCTCCACGATCTGAGTCGTCGACTTGATGTCCGTCCCTCTGAGGATGGCATCCTGAGTCGAAGTGAAGGGCTCATGCTGCACAAGCTGGAAGCCCCGGCTGTGATAGATCAGCGTGTAGCCTGCGATGCCAGTCTCAGTATGGTAGGCCTCTGAGAATCCACCGTCGATGACCATCATACGTCCGTTGGCCTTGATGGGATTCTCGCCCGAACCAGCATGCACAGGTACGTGTCCGTTGATGATATGACGTGTCTCACCCTTTACTCCGAAGGCATCGAGTATGCGGTCGCACACCTCAGCAGAATTGCGCAACTGGAAATAATAGCCCTTCTCCTCATGGAAAGTCTCACGATCAGTGAGGAAATATCGCTCAAAAGTAGCCATTTTCGACTTGTCGAAGAGAGGCGAGTCCTTGCCACACCAGAGGTAGAGGAAATAGTCCTTGGCATAATCCTTCAGTTCGCGAGGCGTATCGCCCTGGAAAGCAGCACGGATGAGCTGACCCACATATTCCATTAGCTGCCTGCCGGCATATTGCTTGCCCAGGATCTCGACCTCCTTCAGGGTGCCATCGGCATTGAGAGGCACTGATGCATGGAAGAGCAGGTTCTGGTTGCAGATATTGTACATACAGCCGTGAGAGAGGATGGTGCGGATATGCTTGCGAAGCTTCTCGCTGACACGGAACGAGTGGTGCAGTTTCTTCATCAGATCGTCCTCCTCTGGAGTGAGCTCGACGAGCCCTGTGGGGAAGTTGCAGTCCTTCAACTGATACTTTACTCCATTGATGGTACATGTCTGACTCTCAAGGTCTACTGATTCAAGCAGACAACGGTCTTCCATCTGCCATTCTGGACGACGATGGAAGATGCGGGCCTCCTCCTTGAACTGGATGACGCTGATGGCTTTGTGCATCTTGGCCGTCAGTTGCAGGGTCTTCTCGTCCATCCTGTTCTGGGCTTTCAGCTCCTTGGGAATGAAATCCTCGCAGGGGTCGTCGCCATAGGTTTCGAGAGCGAAGGTGGCCAGTGGTACCAGGTTGATACCGTAGCCGTCCTCCAGTGTGGCCAGATTGGCATAGCGCAGCGACAGGCGCAACACATTACATATACACGCGTCGTTGCCCACGGCCGCACCCATCCAGAGAATGTCGTGATTGCCCCACTGAATGTCCCAGGAATGATACTGTCGCAGGGTGTCCATGATAATATGAGCACCAGGGCCACGGTCATAGATGTCGCCCAGGATATGCAGCTGGTCGATGGCCAGGCGCTGGATGACATTGGAGATGGCCACGATGAAGTCGTCGGCACGGCCGGTGGTGATGATTGTATCGACGATGACGGCCACATAAGCAGCCTTGTCCTGATCGTCGCTACGTTCGTGCAACAACTCCTCTATTATATATGAGAACTCCTCAGGCAGGGACTTGCGCACCTTGGAACGGGTATATTTCGACGAAACATCGCGGCAAACGCGCACCAGCTGGTGGATGGTGATGCGATACCAGTCGTCGAGGTCCTCCTCCTGCGCCTTGATCAGCTCGAGTTTCTGTTCAGGATAATAGATCAGCGTGCACAGTTCTTTCTTCTCGCTCTCGCGGATGGTATTGCCAAAGATCTCGCCAACCTTGCGTTTGATGTTGCCGGAGGCGTTCTTCAGCACGTGGATAAAAGCCTCGTGCTCGCCGTGCAGGTCGGCCAGGAAGTGTTCAGTGCCTTTAGGCAGGTTGAGAATAGCCTCCAGATTGATGATTTCGCTTGCAGCATCGGCCACGGTAGGGTAGGTGGTCGACAGCAGGTGCAGGTATCTCTCGTCAGTGTTCATTTGCCAGAAAGAGTTGTCGTTTTGTACATTTTGACTGCAAAGGTACGAATAAGTGCTTGAAAATGCAAATAAATTTGCAATTTTCCGAATGAAAAATGCATCTGCGCCATGCTTGTCTTGCTTCGTCTGCCTCTTGGTTGATGTCCGACGGCCACTTGGTTGATGTCCGACGGCCTCTTGGTTTATGTCCGACGGCTTCTTGGTTGTTGTCCTTGGCCACTCTGTTCCAGGGGCCCACAGCCTCTTGCTTCATCCTGAAGGCAGCCAGGCTACATCAACAAGGTCATCGGGGTGAGGACTTGAGTTGTTACATGGCCTTGCCAGCCCTGTAATATTGTAATAACTGTAATCGAAAGGTCCCTTCTCGGCACCAGTTTGGGCCTGTTCAAAAATGATTTCAAAACTTTTTCGGAAAACGTTTGGATATTCGAAAAATAATGAGTAATTTTGCAGTGTCATTGAAAAATCAATAAATACAAACAATAAAAACACATAGCTTATGTCACAGATTACAGGACGCATCAGCCAGATCATCGGCCCCGTCATCGACGTCTATTTCGACACGAAGGGACTGGATGCTGAGAAGGTGCTGCCGAAGATTCACGAGGCATTGCGCATTGACCGCGGTCATGGCCGTGAGCTCATCGTCGAGGTGCAGCAGCACATCGGCGAGGACACTGTGCGCTGTGTGGCTATGGACAATACCGACGGCCTGCAGCGCGGGCTGGAGGCTGTGCCCATCGGCTCGCCCATCAGAATGCCTGCCGGCGACCAAATCAAGGGCCGCATGCTGAATGTGATAGGCCAGCCTATCGACGGTATGAAACAGCTCGACATGAAGGGCGCATACCCCATCCACCGCGAGGCTCCAGTATTCGAGGAGCTGTCGACGAAGAAGGAAATCCTCACCACCGGCATCAAGGTCATCGACCTGCTGGAGCCCTACATGAAGGGTGGTAAGATTGGACTCTTCGGCGGCGCCGGTGTGGGAAAGACGGTGCTCATCATGGAGCTTATCAACAACATTGCCAAGGGACACGACGGCTTCTCGGTCTTCGCCGGCGTGGGCGAGCGTACCCGTGAGGGCAACGACCTCATCCGCGAGATGATTGAGAGCGGCGTTATCCGCTATGGCGAGAAATTCAAGAAAGCGATGGACGAAGGCAAGTGGGATCTCTCGCTTGTCGACCCCGAGGAGCTGAAGAAGAGCCAGGCCACGCTGGTCTACGGACAGATGAACGAGCCGCCCGGTGCACGTGCCTCAGTGGCACTGTCGGGTCTGACGGTGGCCGAGGGCTTCCGCGACGGTGGCGGCAAGGACGGCGCATCGAGCGACATCCTGTTCTTCATCGACAACATCTTCCGCTTCACGCAGGCTGGCTCTGAGGTGTCGGCACTGTTGGGACGTATGCCCTCAGCCGTGGGTTATCAGCCTACGCTCGCCTCTGAGATGGGCGCCATGCAGGAGCGCATCACTTCTACGAAGAAAGGGTCTATCACCTCTGTGCAGGCCGTCTATGTGCCGGCCGACGACTTGACCGACCCGGCTCCCGCCACGACGTTTACGCATCTGGACGCTACGACGGTGCTCGACCGTAAGATTGCCGGACTGGGCATCTTCCCCGCTGTCGACCCGCTGGGCTCCACCTCACGCATCCTCGACCCGCTCATCGTGGGCAAGGACCATTACGACTGTGCACAGCGCGTGAAGGAGATACTGCAGCGCTACAAGGAGCTGCAGGACATCATCGCCATTCTGGGTATGGACGAGCTCTCTGACGAGGACAAGCTGACCGTGAACCGCGCACGCCGTGTGCAGCGTTTCCTCAGCCAGCCGTTCACCGTGGCCGAGCAATTCACGGGTCTGCCTGGCATCATGGTCTCAGTGGAGGACACCATCAAGGGATTCAACGCCATTCTCAACGGCGAGGTGGACGATCTGCCCGAGCAGGCATTCCTCAATGTGGGCACCATCGACGATGCCAAGGAGAAGGCCAAGAAACTGTTGGAAGCTGCTAAGGGATAACTCCGCAAACTCCACAACTCCTTACTCCTTACTCCTTACTCCTTCAACTCCTGAACAGAATATGCTGAAGTTAAAGATAGTTTCTCCTGAGAGAATAGAGTTCGCCGGCGAGGTGGAGAGCGTGAAGGTGCCTGGCACAATGGGCAACTTCGAGATTCTCACCGACCACGCCCCCATCATCTCGTCGCTGCAGAAAGGCGTCGTGGAATACGACGGCCAGAAGCTCGACATCATGGGAGGCTTCGTGGCAGTGCAGAAGAACGAGGTGTCCATCTGCGTGGAGATAGAAAACCCCTAAGCGGGGGAGGACGAGCAGTCGTGTAAACGATGATTTTCGAAATCCTTTTCGGCATCCTCTTCTTCACCCTGTTGGGACTGGTCTATGTGAAGGGCTACGATGTGGTGAAAGCCCATTCGCCCGAACACCTGGTTCACTTCTACCTCGTGATGGCAACGGTGCGCATGTTGCTCGTCGGCACAGCCGTGGCAATCTACGTGCTCCTCATTGCCTCGAATAGGGAAGACGCCATCCGTTTCGCTCTTATATATATAATAATGTACGCGATAATGATGGTGGTGACACTGAAATTAAGACATTGAAATATGAATTGTAAATTGAAACGATGGTTCTGCATAGCCCTGCTGCTGCTGGCAATGGTTCCGGGGGCAAAGGCTGAGGACTTCTCGGCCAAGGAGGTGGTGCTGGAACATATCAAGGACTCGCACGAATGGCACATCACCGACCTGGGCGAGGGCAAGGACCCGCTGGTCATTCCCCTGCCAGTCATTGTGAAGAGCTCGACAGGCTGGCATGTGTTCAGCTCGTCGCGCTTCGAGCACCATGCCGATGCCAACGGACTGCGCCATGTGAAAGCTGACGCTCCAGCCGACATCCAGGGACTGGCCATTGCCACCGAGGGTGAGAACGCCGGTAAGATAGTGGAGAACGGACAGCCCGTGCTCGACTTCTCCATCACCAAGACCGTGGCCGTGATGTTCATCAACGTCATCCTGCTGCTCTGCATCATTCTCGGCTGTGCCCGCTGGTACAAGAAACGCAAGGCCAGCGATGCCGCACCGGGCGGATTTGTGGGCTTCATCGAGATGCTGGTGATGTATGTGGTGGACGAGATTATCAAGCCGGGCGTGGGCAAGGGCTATGAGAAATATGTGCCCTACCTGCTCACCTGCTTCTTCTTCATCTTCACCTGCAACGTGATGGGTCTCATCCCCTTCCCGCCGGGCTCAGGCAATGTGACGGGCAACATCGCCGTGACGTTCTTCCTTGCCTTCTGCACCTTCGTCATCGTGCAGTTCTCGGGCAACCATCACTATTGGAAGGACATCTTCTGGCCCGATGTGCCCACGTGGCTGAAATGCCCTGCGCCCATCATTCCCGTCATCGAGTTTGTGGGCATCTTTACCAAGCCCTTCGCTCTGATGATCCGACTCTTTGCCAACATGATGGCTGGTCACGCCATCGCTGTGGCCATCACCTGCATCATCTTCCTCGTGGCGTCGCAGGCCGTCGCCGTGCAGCTGTCGATGTCGGCACTGTCGGTGGTGATGAGTGTGTTCATGATGTGCCTCGAGTGTCTGGTGTGCTTCATCCAGGCCATGGTGTTCACCATGCTCAGCGCCGTGTTCATCGGCCTGGCACGCGTGGAGCCGGCGCACGAGTAGTCATGAGGCGAGGCGTATCGTTATCACGTTATTACGTTATAACGAAATAACGAAAAAATCGTGATAACGAAATAACGTGATAACGAAAAAATCGTGATAACGAAATAACGTGATAACGTAATAACGAAAAAATCGTGATAACGAAATAACGTGATAACGTAATAACGAAAAAATCGTGATAACGAAACAGCGAAACAACATAACATAAATATTAACAACAAATAAACATTAAACAATTATGATTACAACATTATTAGCCGTAGAAGGCGTAGCAAAGTTGGGTGCCGCAGTAGGCGCAGGTCTCGCAGCCATTGGTGCTGGTCTGGGAATTGGTAGAATCGGTGGTCAGGCCATGGACGCTATGGCCCGTCAGCCGGAGGTGATGAGCAAGCTGTTCACCAACATGATTGTGGCCGCTGCCCTTATCGAGGGTGTTGCCCTCTTCGCAGCCGTCATTGCATTCCTCTGCATCTAACGGAGGAGTGGTGGAGTAAGGAGGTGAAGTAGAATACTAGTTATCTCTTCTATTCCACAATTATGAGCATCAATGTTAAACATGGATTAAGAGGAAAAGGATGTCACAAAGGTAATCTACTTTACCTCCTCGACTCCTTACTCCTCAACTCCTAAAAAATTCAGCTATGGATTTATTGATTCCAAGTACTGGCCTGTTGTTCTGGATGTCGCTGACGTTCCTCGTCGTGCTGTTCATCCTTTGGAAGTTTGGGTTCCCTGTCATCACCAACATGGTGAAGGAGCGCAAGGCTTTCATCGATGACTCACTGCGCAAGGCACATGAGGCTAATGAGCGGTTGGCCAATATACAGAAAGAAGGTGAATCCATCCTACAGGAGGCTCGTGCGCAGCAGGCTCAGATATTGAAAGAGGCTGCTGAGACGCGCGAGGCCATCGTAGCACAGGCTCAGGTGAAAGCCCGCGAGGAGGGGGCCCGACTGCTCAGCGATGCAAAGGCTGAGATAGAGCAGGAGAAGAAGGCCGCCATCGCCGACATCCGAAAGCAAGTGGCTACGCTGAGTGTCGAGATTGCCGAGAAGGTGCTTCGTCAGAACCTTCAGGGCGACAAGGCTCAGATGGATCTCATCAACCGTATGCTGGATGATGTCAACAAGAAGTAACACCGAGATTTTATAGTCTTTTAATTTTTAAATGCAATTTTAAATGGATATAGGAATCATTTCGGTACGTTACGCCAGAGCGCTGCTCAAGAGCGCACTCGACGTGAAGCTCGACCAACAGGTGTATCAGGAGATGCTCCTGCTGGCCAAGAGCTATGTCGAGGTGCCCGAGCTGCGCCACACGATAGACAACCCCATGCTGGACAAGGAGAAGAAGGAAATGCTTCTGACCACCGCCATTGGGGGCAACAGCGCCTCGGCACTGAGCAAGGCCTTTGTAGCCTTGGTGCTGAAGGAAGACCGGGAGAACATGATACAGTTCATGGCCAACTCCTACGTCACGCTCTATCGTCAGCAGAAGAACATCATCCGAGGGAAGCTGACCACCGCTGTGGCCGTCGCTCCTGCCACAGAGCAGAAGATGCGGCAGATGGTGGAAAGTAAGACTAAGGGAACAGTGGAGTTTGAGACGGAGGTGAACCCCGACATCATCGGCGGCTTCATCCTCGAGTACGACACCTACCGCATGGACGCCAGTGTCAAGTCTCAGCTCAACTCTATTCTGAATACACTGAAGAAGTAAATGATCGTTATATCGTGATAACGTAATAACGTGATAACGAAAAAGAAAGAATCAAATGTCAGATAAAATCAAACCAAGCGAAGTCAGTCAGGTGTTGCTTGAGCAGTTGAAGGGCATCAGCGACGCCCAGCAGTTTGACGAGGTGGGCACCGTGCTTACCGTCAGCGACGGCGTGGCGCGCATCTACGGTCTGCGCAATGCTGAGGCCAACGAGCTGCTGGAGTTCGAGAATGGCACAATGGCCATTGTGATGAACCTCGAGGAGGACAACGTGGGCTGCGTGCTGCTCGGCACGACATCGGGCATCAAGGAGGGCATGGTGGTGAAGCGCACGCGCCGCATTGCCAGCATCCGTGTGAATGACAACATGCTGGGCCGAGTCATCAATCCGCTGGGACAGGCCATCGACGGCAAGGGCGCCATCGACGTGACGAATGCCTTCGAGATGCCGCTCGACCGCAAGGCACCGGGCGTCATCTATCGTCAGCCTGTGAAGGAGCCGCTGCAGACGGGCTTGAAGGCTGTCGACTCGATGATTCCCATCGGCCGCGGACAGCGTGAGCTCATCATCGGCGACCGACAGACGGGTAAGACCGCCATCGCCGTTGACACCATTATCAACCAGAAAAGTTTCTATGAGGCCGGCAAGCCCGTGTATTGCATCTATGTAGCCATCGGTCAGAAGGCTTCTACCGTGGCCGCACTGGTGCAGACCCTGAAGGAGCACGGCGCCATGCCTTATACCATCATCGTGGCCGCCACTGCTGCCGACCCTGCCGCCATGCAGTATTATGCTCCCTTTGCAGGTGCTGCCATCGGCGAGTATTTCCGCGACCGTGGCCTGCCCGCCCTTGTCGTTTACGACGACCTGTCGAAGCAGGCTGTGGCCTATCGTGAGGTGTCGCTCATCCTGCGCCGCCCGTCAGGCCGCGAGGCTTATCCCGGCGACGTGTTCTACCTGCACAGCCGCTTGCTGGAGCGTGCTGCAAAGATGAACGAGCAGCAGGAGGTGGCCGAGCAGATGAACGACCTGCCCGAGTGCATGAAAGGCCATGTGCGCGGCGGCGGCTCGCTGACGGCTCTGCCCATCATCGAGACGCAGGCCGGCGACGTGTCGGCTTACATCCCCACCAACGTCATCTCCATCACCGACGGCCAGATCTTCCTCGAGAGCGACCTCTTCAACCAGGGCTTCCGTCCCGCCATCAACGTCGGTATCTCCGTGAGCCGTGTGGGTGGCTCGGCACAGATCAAGTCGATGAAGAAGGTGGCCGGTACGCTGAAGATTGACCAGGCCCAGTATCGTGAGCTGGAGGCCTTCTCGAAGTTCTCCAGCGATATGGACGCCGTGACCGCCATGACGCTCGACCGCGGCCGTAAGAACAACCAGCTGCTCATCCAGCCTCAGTACAGCCCGATGCCGGTAGGCGAGCAGGTGGCCATTCTCTATTGCGGCGTGCACGGCCTGATGCGTGAGGTGCCCATCGACAAGGTTCGCGAATGTCAGGACCAGTTCCTCGACAAGCTGCGCTCCACAGCGCCAGAGGTCATCGCCACGCTGGGTGCCGGCAAGATTGACGACGAGACGACCGCCAAGATTGAGGCTGTCATGGCCGACATCGCAGGAACCTACAAGTAATCGTCAATAAAAAGAATTATGCCAAGTCTAAAGGAAATCAAAGGCCGCATTGCCTCTGTCAACTCTACGCGAAAGATTACTTCCGCCATGAAGATGGTGGCAAGTTCCAAACTGCACCACGCTCAGGTGGCCATTCAGAACATGCTGCCCTACGAGACACTGCTTGAGCACATCCTGAAGAGCTTCCTCGCTGCCGAGGCCGAGGCACAGACCATCTACGACCAGGAGCGGCCCGTCAAGCGAGTCGCACTGGTGGTCTTCGCCAGCAACTCGTCGCTCTGCGGTGGCTTCAACGCCAACGTCATCAAGCTGATGCAGCAGACGGTGAATGCCTATAAGGAGCAGCTGGGGGCCGACAACGTGGAGGTCTATCCCATCGGCCGCAAGGTCATGGAGAAAGCCACGAAGCTGGGCTACAACGTGAAGGCCATAGAACAATGCTGCAGTATGGTGGATCACCCCAGCGCGACGCCCTGCATCGATTTGGCGATGGCTCTCGGTGCGCGCTTTGCCAAGGGCGAGATTGACAAGGTGGAGCTGATCTACCACCACTTCAAGAGCGCCGGCTCGCAGATACTGACGCGCAAGACCTTCCTGCCCATTGACATCGAGACGGAGCTGGAGCGTGACCACGAGCGCGACCTTACTACCAACATCGTGACAAAGAAGGCTCAAGACTATCTGAAGCAGAGAGGAAAAAGGAAGAGCGAGAGGGGCGAGGGCGAGGAGACGAAGCCGTTGAACGACAACTTCATCGTGGAGCCCGACATGGACACTGTGCTCTCACAGCTCATCCCGAAGTTGGCTCATCTGATGCTCTACACCGCCCTGCTCGACAGCGTGGCCTCAGAGCATGCTGCGCGCATGGTGGCCATGCAGACGGCCACCGACAATGCCGACGAACTGCTGCGCCAACTCAACCTGCAGTACAATAAGAGCCGTCAGCAGGCCATCACCAGCGAACTGCTTGACATCGTCGGTGGTTCGGTGAACAATTAACGGAATAACTATGATCAGAAAAGTTTTTCTTGCGGCAGCCCTCATGACTGCCGCTTTTGTTAACGCCCAAAACGGCCCCACCATGGGATGGAGTTCGTGGAACACCTACGGCGTGAACATCAACGAGGCACTTATCAAGCGTCAGGCCAATGCCATGGTGGTGAAGGGGTTGAAGGATGTGGGCTTCGACCACATCAACATCGACGACGGCTACTTCGGCGGCCGCGACGCCACCGATGGCCATCTGCTCATCCATCCCAGCCGTTTCCCCAATGGCCTGAAGCCCGTGGTGGAGTATATCCACGGCAAGGGGCTGAAGGCTGGTATCTACAGCGATGCCGGGCGCAACACCTGCGGCAGCATGTTCAACGGCGATGCCACGGGCAAGGGCGTGGGGCTCTATGAGCACGACCAGCAGGATGCCGACTTCTTCTTCAAGGACTGCGGCTTCGACTTCATCAAGGTGGATTTCTGCGGCGGCTCATGGTATCACAACGAAGACCACCTCGTGCTCGACGAGCAGCAGCGCTACACCGCCATCGCTCAGGCCATCCGCAACACTGGTCGTACCGACGTGCGCATGAACGCCTGCCGCTGGGCTTATCCTGGCACGTGGATTGACGGCGCTGCCTTCTCCTGGCGTACCACCGGCGACATCTACGATGGATGGGAGTCGGTCAAAGGCATCATCGCAGAGAATCTGTTCATGTCTGCCTACTGCAGCGAAGGGCACTACAATGACATGGACATGCTCGAAGTAGGGCGCTCCATGACCACCGAAGAAGACAAGACGCACTTCGGCCTTTGGTGCATGATGAACTCACCGCTGCTCATTGGCTGCGACCTCACCAGCATCAAGACCGTCACCCTCAATATGCTGCGTAATCAAGAACTCATCGCCCTCAATCAGGACACGCTCTATCAGCAGGCCTACGTCGTGAAGTATGTCAACGGCTGCTATATCCTCGTCAAGGACCTTGAGAAGCTGAACGGCACGAAGCGCGCCTTCGCCGTCTACAATCCCGACGACCAGGCCAAGACGGTGCAGGTGGGGTTTGCTGACTTGGACTTGGCTGGCACCGTCAAGCTGCGTGATGTCTTCCAGAAAAGAGACCTTGGCGAGTTCACCGAGACTTACGAGGTGAGCGTGCCGGCACATGGCACACGTATCTATGTGGCCGATGCCGAGACGCGCACGGAGCGCATCCGCTATGAGGCTGAGGCCGGCTACAACAGCGTCTATCAGGAAATCAAGAACAATCAGGACGAGAAGACCGGCAGCTACAGTGCCGACGGCAACTGCTCCGGCGGCTACAAGGCCGGCTGGTTAGGCGGCCGTGACAAGAACGACCTGCAGTGGCGCAATGTCTATAGCTTCACGGGTGGCGAGTACCAGCTCACCATCGGTTTCCTCAGCGGCGAGAGCCGCACCATCACTGTCAGCGTCAACGGCGAGAAGGTGAAGAACCTCAGCTGCAATAGCGGCGGCTGGAACACGGTGGGCAAGAAGACGCTGACCATTCAGCTGAACAAAGGGCAGAACGTCATCCGCCTTTCCAATGCTTCCACTTGGATGCCCGACATCGATTATATCGAGCTGACCTGCACCAAGCCCTTGGCCATCGACGGAGCACAGATGCCTTCATCGGCCGATGACGGCGCTCTCTATGACCTACAAGGCCGCAGGACATCGGCTAAGTCCCACGGCCTGTATATAAGAAACGGTAAAGTCATTGGGCGGTGAACGGTCGCCGTCGTTCAGGTAAAGTCATTGGGCGGTGAGAACGGTCACCGTCCAATGACTGTCTTTTTCTTGCCATTGACGATGTACAAGCCTTTCTTCGGCTGCAAGACACGCCGTCCCTGCAGGTCGTAGAAATCCGTGGCGCATCGTTGATGGTTGACTAACGAGTGGCCGGTCAGCCCGGTAGGCGTACCGTTGCCGATGGTCAGGAAGTTGACGGTGCGGTCGAAGGTGCCGGGCTTGAAGTAGGCACGGAAGGGGCCGCTGCCGTTAGTCAGTTCAAAGCCATTGCCAAGGTCGTTGAGGCAGTAGATGTTGGGCGTGTTGTTCTCAACAGTGCTGCCTATGAAGCGGTAGTAGTCGCCGGTGACCGATGTCAGGCTGTTGCTCTTGCTCACTTTCCCGCTGCCGATGAACCTGATGCTCTTGTTGCTCATGTCCCAGTAGGTGCCCCATCTGTCGCCGGGGAAGGCCACGATATACGGGGTGTTGGCCTGCATCGTGCCTGACACGAAGTCGAAGTCCACCGTATTGACGCCGTCGCCGGTGAATGACTTCAGCCAGAAGTTCTTGCCGCTGTCATCGGCGCTATGGAACCAGTCAATCGGTGTTCCGTCGGCTGTCACTGACGTCACATCGAAGGGCAGCATGATGGTGTTCCATCCGTTGGTACCGTCGGCGCCCGTTGTGAAGGCATAGATCAACTCGATGCTGTTTGCCGTGAAGTCAACCGGGGAGAAAAAGCTGTAGCCATCGGTCAGTGTGATGCTCTCGGCGGTGTAGGTGCCGCCGTCGCTGCAGACGACGTTCTTCCCGTCCAGTCCTTCGGGTTTCGTCCCGCTGTAGATATACAATGTGTTAGGCAGCGCGTTGGGCGTAATGCTGGTAATGCCTGTTCCCGACACGTCTATGGCCAGGGCATTGGCGGCATCAGCCGAGGCGTCGAAGACGGTGCCTGAAGGAATGGTGATGGTGCTCTTTCCGTCGGCCGCGTATGCCATGATGGCACCATTGGTTTGATAAATGCCGCTGACGATGAATGAGTAGCTGTTGCCTTTGACGTAGCTGGTCTTCAGGATATAGTAGTCAATGCCATAGTCTAATCCTGATACGTGCAAGGGGATGTCGATGGAGCTGCCGGCAGGCACTTTGATGTCTATTTCCTTGGCAGCGACCGATCCGCCGTCGGGAATCAGCGCCCAGAGAAATACGCCTTGATAGTCGGTGGAAGTGGAATTGGTCACCCTGACAGAGCCGTTGAAGATGTTGCCATAGAGTTGATAGTATTTATTCCCGTCATTGGTGTTGGAATAAACGGCATTGTTTATCTGCGGATCTGATATGGTCAGCTCTACATCGCTGCCCGCCACTGTTCCTTCAGCTACGGTGAAGGGAGGCTGCTCATTGCCAATCCAGTCGATAGTACCGGGGTCTGCTCCCGGGGAGAAGACCCTCACCTGATAACTGCCGCTGTAGTAGGGCGTGAAGGTCAGCTCACAAGTTGTGGAAGGAGCATTGGCGGGTATCAGGAAGTTGTTGTAGACGTCTTCCACATAGTATTTTGTTTGGCCCTCTGTCAGGTAAATGCAGATGCCGATGTCTCCGTCGTAGTCATCGCTGCTGTTGTTTTTCAGGTCGACGTAGACTGTCACTTCCTCTCCTTGCGTGGGATGGCTGCTGACGGAAACGCTGTTCAGCTCGAGGCTGATGGTGTTCGTCGGGACGTCTGCCACGGTGCCGGTGCCTGTTGAGGGCTGAATACCGATGATGGCATCCTGCTGGAAATGGAATCCTTCGGTGGAGTTGCCGCCTCCAACGCCCTCCACCTCGGGGTCGAGGGCAGAGAGCTTGAAGTAGCTGTCGTGAGAGCCGCCCCATCCCCAGTTGATGTGGAAATAGTCTTCTCCCTCATAGCCGTCGCATACAAAGTCATGGCCGCCGCTTGTCGAACTGCCGCCATAGATCACCGGCCGACCGTTGGCCACCTCATGATAGATGAGTTCAATCCAGTTGGCGTAGCTGTATAAACTGCGCTGCACGTAGGTCGTCGTGCTGTTGTAGTCGAAATAGGCTTTCAGGGCATTGGCCGCTAAAATGGAATGGGAGCCCGACTCCGGCCCATAGTCCATCTGCACCGACCATCCGCAGTATTTCATTAGCTTGGCAACAGCGGCGGCATGGCGATCGTCTTCCGATTCATTGCCCGTATAATGGTCTTTCATGAAAATCCATGAGAAAGTGGTGGCGGGCAGACCGCTTATCAACATTCTTGCGTTGTTCCAAAAGTAGTCAGGGATGCTGACCGTTTCGCTCTGCGGCCATTTGTAGTAGTACATCACCTGAGCCATTGCAGTGGCCACGCATCCTGTGGGACAATGCTCATAGTCTTCCAAGTTGTAAGGATTAAAAATATAATCATAGTCGTAACCGTTAAAGTGGTAGTATGGCGCCTGGTAGTTGAACGGTGCCCACTGGTCCCAGGTGGTGGTCAGCATCGGCGCAACAGCTGCTTTCGGTGCGCGCTGGGTACGTGGTGCTGAGCTGGATGGATGGCTGCCGGTAGCCGCTACCTTTGTCTGGTGCTCTTTGGCCCAGGCTATCTCGTCGGCGTAGCCCTGCAGCCAGGCCCGCATGTTGTCGGGGATGCTGTCGGTAACAAAGGCACCGCTGTCGCTGTAGCCGAGGATGGGCGTGGCGCTGTCGTCGTTAGCGACGACGACGAAGCCGCCGTTGCTGCTGACGTTGAACACGTAGAGACCGCTCACTTGCTTCGCCAAGGTAAGCTGTCTCTGCGTGCCGGGCATGTGCAGCGCCCCGCCGCCGCTGCTGTGGCGGCTGTTCACAAATGCCTGTGCCTGCTGCCGAGCCTGGTCGACGGTGATGTTGCCTGCCCACAGCTGTCCTGCCGTCAGCCAAAAGGGTGAAGACGTGACAAGGCACAGTATCAGTGCCATCAGTTTGCAGCTTCTCATAGTTTTCTAAAAGGAGTTAAAGGAGTTTTTTAGGAGTTAAAGGAGTTGAGGGAATGAGGAGTTAAAGGAGTTAAAGGAGTTAAAGGAGTTAAAGACAAATGACTCTTCCATGAAAAACCTTTTCCTCGGGGAGAAATCTATGGCAAAACTATTGTCTTTAACTCCTTTAACTCCTTTAACTCCTTTAACTCCCAGACAGGAATTAGTGATTGTAAGCTTCTTCTGCCTCGTCGTAGATGCGCTCTATCTGGTCTATCATCACCTTGCCGTCTTCAACGTATGCCTTGATTTTGTTCTCGCCGCGCCATCCGCCGTCGAAGAACTGGTAGAGATACCATCCCTCGTTGTTCTTGGCAATGCTGATAATCTGGTTTCTCACGTTCTCTGCGCCGGGCTTGCCGTCCTGCGAGCTGGTGCGGAAGAGCCAGAAGGCGTAGCCCTCACCGTCATACTCGTACTGTTCGCGGAGATACTGCAGCAGGCGCTCGGTGCAGTGTTCCTCGAGGAAGTCCTTGTCTTCATAGCGCGCGTTCTCATACATGTCGCGGATGAAGTCTTGTATGACGGGGTCGCCCTCCAGTGCCTCGTCGATCTCTGTCTGGTAGGGGTTGCTCTCTCCCTTGTAGACGATGGTGCGCTTGAGGAATGTGGTGTAGGAGCCGTGCTTGAAGGTGACGCGCCGCCAGTTGCCGTGTTCGTCGTAGTTGCTGAACTTGACGGTGTATTCTTCGTTGTCCTCTACGATGCCTCCATGCACCGCCTCTTCAAATTCCGTCTTCACGATGTTGCCGTCGTCGTCGCGCTTGTAGGTACGGGTGATGTAGTTGCCCATCTGATTGGTGTCAGTGTCCGACTTGGGCAGCATCGAGCTGTTGTCGTAGGTCAGGTTCGTCACCCACGGGCTCAATGTCTCGAAGGTGATGGTCTCTATGCGTCCTTTCCTGTCGCGGTCGATGGTGCCCTCGTCTACCGAGCCTTCGGTGTCGAACTTGTAGATGCTCTTCAGCTGTCCGTCTTCCTCAAACTGCACTGTGACGGGCTCCATGTGCTCGTCGGCGGTGTACTTTACGGCGATGACCTCACCGCGCAGGTCGAAGGTGGCTAAGTCCTGAGTGAGGTAGTCGTCCTTCTCGTCGGCATCGTCCTCGTCCTCGTCGGTTTCTTCCTCGTCGGCCACCTCTTCGGTGTCGTCTTCGTCCCGGTCCTTCTTGCTCTTCTTGCTGTCGCACGCGGCAATGGCAAAAAACATAAAAAACGCTGCTAAAGCCAGCACAAGTTTGCTCTTTTTCATCTTTTTCTTATTTGGGTTAAACTTTTCTTCTGTAAACGGTGACTGTGCCTCCGCTGCTCTGTGCATACTGTTGCAGCAGCTGCTGTATGAAGCGTGCATTGTCGACAACGCGCTGCTCGTTGCCGTCGTAGCCGTTGATGAGCACGACGAGATGGGTGGTCTCCATGGTTATCTTTGTCCGCTCGTTGTCGCTGGTGGGTGTTCCCACTCCGCCCTGTGCATCGCGGTAGACGGGCAGCCCGGCAATGTTGAGCATTCCTCGGCCTATGCCTTCGTAAGGCTCGCCCTCACGCCCGATGCCCAGCGTCAGCGTGTCGCCTATGAACTTGTCGGCATCGAAGCCTCCGATGCTGTAGCCGTAGGCTATCGATGCCAGGTTGATGAGGTCTACGAGGGTGTCAATCTGGTACAGCTCCTTGCCCTGCAGCATGCGGCGGATGAGCTGCTCGCTGGCGGGACGGTAGCGTGATGGGTCTTTTCCACATTTCTTATATATCGCGCGCGTGGCGGCTATGGAGGGAAGCTCTTTGACGCTCTCGGTGGTCAGCTCGGCTCTTAAACGCTCTTCCAGGTCGTGAATATCTTTCCACAGCGGCTCACAGTAGGGGGTGTTCACCACCTGCGCTTCCAGGCAAGCTCCGACGAACTCGGGGCACACCGCCGCTATCTCTTCAGACACAAATACTTTCATAGGGGCAAATGATATGGTAGTGGCTGCAAAGTTAAATAAAATTTTGAGATAATGCATCAGAAAAAACGGAAAATTGTGGTCCTTCCGCTTTTTTAGTTGGTCAAACCATACAAATATCAAATGATTATCCGCCATTACCCGATAGTGTGCACGCAAATATAGAAGCAAACCGACTCCTCATAAGAATGTATTATGATCGCCCCGAAGAGACTACAGAACTCGGGTAACGAACTGACCTATTTCGCGCCATAACTATGTCACTCCATCCGTACAGCATGTGTCTTTTTGCCATCTGGGGCTTTTATGCAAAAGTTTCCTGCCTTGAAACAGCAGGATTCTCACATGGGTGAAATCCATAGCAAAGCTATTGTCTTTAACTCCAAAACTTGCGAAAGTTGAATTTGTAATATTTTATCAGCGAAGAAGGGGCAGCGAAGTAGCTCTTGCCTTGCAAGCGGCAAGCCGAGTTCTGACCCACCCCTGCCCCCTTTGCTTTTCTCGGCTGAGGCTTTGCCGTGAATAATACAGGTTGGGAAAAAGGGAAAGAAAAATCGTTTTTTCTTTTGCAGTTTCGCCATAACTTTGTACCTTTGCCACTTGAACACTGGTGCAAAGCCTCAGCGGAGGCTCCAGTGCGACTTTCGTGGGTGAATAGATAGTTGTATCTATATTCTATATGGGGCTCACCCCAAAATTCCGACCAGAATTGTAACAGGGCCTCAGTGGAATCGGGATACACCTTGTATAAAGGTGTACCCGTTCCATATATGTTACTGTTACGGGTTCTTTGGTCGGATACCTAGGGTGAAGCATATACTGGGACGTGGTACACTTTCTTTGTATCTGCACTTTTATCGTTTCACGCAAATCCGACCAATTATGAATGTAACGGACGATAAGCAAGAGAGGCAGGTGGTGTCGAAGCAGCGTGTGGCTGACCATGGCGAGGTATATACCGCCAAACGGGAGGTGAACGCCATGCTCGACTTGGTGAAGGAGGAGACGGAGCGCATCGACTCCCGATTTCTGGAGCCAGCCTGCGGCACGGGGAACTTCCTCGTGGAGATTCTCAACCGCAAGATGGAAGCTGTGCGCCGACAATATGGCCGCAACAGCTATGAGTATGACCAGGCTTCGGCTGTGGCCGTCAGTTCGATGTATGGTGTAGAGCTGCTGCCCGACAACGTGGACACCTGCCGGCAGCGGTTGCTGGAACAGTATCTCGACACCTACCACCGGCATCAGTCTGCCGACGCATCGCCTGAGCTGAAACGGTGCATCGCCTTTCTGCTCAAGAAAAACATACTCTGCGGCGATGCTCTCACCATGCTTCAGCAGGACGGCCGGCCTATCACCTTCTGCGAGTGGACTTTCATCGGCACGAGCGGCAAGGTGAAACGTCGCGACTTTGAACTCTCCGAGCTCTTGAGGAACGTGGAGTACGACAAGCCCAAGCCTGGCGAAGAAGGACTGCTCTTTGCCGACACGGGCGAGCCCACCTTCGTTCATCTGCCCAAGCGGGAATATCCACTAACAGACTATTTAAAACTGCCCGACTATGAATAACTACAACCCCGACGTGCTGTCCTGTCTGGCCAACCTGAGCAACGACGAAGTCTTTACCCCGCCGCAGTTGGCCAACCAGATGCTTGACATGCTGCCGCAAGAACTCTTCCGTAGCCCCGACACCAAGTTCCTTGACCCCTGCACCAAGAGCGGTGTCTTCCTGCGTGAGATAGCCAAGCGCCTCATCGACGGTTTGGCCGATGTGATTCCCGACCTGCAAGCACGCATCGACCACATCATGCACCACCAGCTCTACGGCATTGCCATCACCCGGCTGACCTCCATGTTGAGTCGCCGCAGCCTCTATTGCTCGAAGGATGCCAGTGGCAAGTACAGCCTTTCCCACTTCGACGATGCCGATGGCAACATCCGCTTCCGAGACATCAAGCACACATGGCTTCAAGGTAAATGTCAATATTGCGGAGCCTCGCAAGAGGTCTACGACCGTGGCGACGACCTTGAATCCCACGCCTACGAGTTTATTCACACTGACAAACCTAATACATTATATAATAATATGACTTTCGATGTAATTATCGGTAATCCGCCGTATCAGTTGAGTGACGGGGGAGAAGGAGGAAGTGCCACTCCAATTTATCAGTTGTTTGTGGAGCAAGCAAAGAAATTAAAACCGAAATATCTTACAATGATTATTCCAGCTCGTTGGTATGGGGGTGGAAGAGGACTTGATGAGTTTAGAAAGACAATGATTGAAGACAAAAGAATACGTTGTCTACATGATTTTTTAGATGCTTCTGCATGTTTTGGGAATGGTGTGGAAATCAAAGGTGGTGTATGTTACTTTCTATGGGATAGAGATAATAAAGGAGAATGTCAAGTCTTTACACATAGAGGTGATGTAATAGAAACATCAAATCGTTATCTGCAAGAAAAAAACAGTAATGTTTTTATACGATATAGAATAGGTGTTAATATATACCATAAAGTAAGAAAAAAGAATGAGAAAACCATAGATGGTTTAGTAAGTTCACAACGTCCTTTTGGTCTACGCACATTTGTTCATGGGGAGCAAAAGTATTTTGATAATGCTATTACATTATATGAAAATGGGGGAATTGGATATATGGCAAGAAAGAATATCCCCATAAATCAAGAATGGATAGATAGACCTAAAGTATATGTTTCAAGGGCATATAATGCTGGGGATAGCTACCCCCATCAAATAATAGGGAAACCTATAGTTGGAAAAGCCGGTTCTTGTTGCACGGAAACTTATATCGTTATTGGGCCTTTTTCATCTTTGGATGAAGCATATAACGTGGCTTCATATATAAAGACCCGCTTCTTCCGATTTCTTGTAATGCTAAAAAAGACATCTCAGCAAGCAGCAGCACCAGTATACCAATTCGTCCCCCTCCAAGACTTCTCGAAGCCTTGGACTGACGAGGAGCTCTACAAGAAGTACGGACTGACGGACGAGGAAATCGCGTTCATCGAGTCGATGATTCGCCCGATGGAATAAACAGAAACAGTAATAACAACGGCGCTCTTTGACAAGGTTTTGGTAGATTTATTTGGAAGTTTCGTGGAAAGTCATTATCTTTGCAGCGTTCATTAAAGAATGTTCGATTATGACTGTACGAGAAATGAAGAACGATATGGTCCACATGATCAATCAAATGGATGACTCCAGCGAAGAGAAGGTGAAAGACATGTGGCTATATGTGAGGCAGATAGTTAGGCCTACGAAGAAAGAGGAAGAATTGACCTCCGACCAAAAGCGACGCTTGGAGTTGGTGGATAAATTATGCGGTGCCTTTTCTGCTTGCCAGACTGTTGACTGGAAGAAAGAAAAAGAAGAATATTTGTTAGAGAAATATGGACAATAAATTGACTGTATTTATTGATACAAACGTTTTCCTTGATTTTATAGAGAGGAGGCCAATTGGGGTGAGGGGTGCTCATGCCATTTTTAGATTGGCAGCAAATCATTGTATTGATATGCAGGTTTCTGATTTGTCTATAGCCAACATAAAATACAGTACGAGGAAAACAATTCCGCTACAGGATTTCTATAAGATAATGAAATTAAGTAGAGAGCTATATTCTATTGTTCCTGTTGGTGAGCAAGTGGTTGACAAGGCATTAGCCACTGAAGCTAAAGACTTTGAAGATTCTCTACAATATTTTGCTGCCGAGCAGGCTGGGGCACAAGTCATCGTGACACGCAACGTCAAGGACTTCGTGTTTGCAGATACTGTTGAGGTGTTGGAACCACACGACTTCCTGTCCAAATATTTCCCCGAAGAACTGTAGTCACTGAGTGCCATAACAGAAAAGTAAAGCGTTATGGCTACAACACATAGTTTTTTCCCACGGAAGTCGGAATCGGCTCCCATGATTTATGCTTACGAGGACAAGTATGACCCACAGCTGCGCGGACTGCTGAAGGTGGGCTATACCACTATCGGCGTGCAGGAACGCGTCAGACAACAGTATAACATTGTGCGTCCGGGTGAGCCTCCCTATAGGATCATGGTGGAGGAGAGCGCCATGCGACAGGACGGCTCGGTGTTTATGGACCACGACGTACACCGCCAGCTGGTGAAGATGGGATGCCAACACATAGAGGGTGAATGGTATCGCTGCACGCCGCAACAGGTAAGAGCCGCCATCGTTGCCGTCAGGGACAGGATGGACGTGGCGTGGAACCGCGACAAAACCTTCGGCATGCGCCCAGAGCAGGAACGGGCAGTGAAGAAGACTGCCGACTACTTCGACAGCTATAAGAAAGAAGCCGGCCGTGTGCCCCACTTCCTTTGGAACTGCAAGATGCGCTTCGGCAAGACCTTTACCACCTATCAGCTGGCTAAACGCATGAAGTGGACACGGGTGTTGGTGCTCACCTTTAAGCCCGCCGTGGCCCACGCTTGGGAAGAGGACTTGATGACGCACGTGGACTTCGGCGGCTGGCAGTTTGTGGCTCGCAATGCGGATGCCAGCATCGACTATCAGTTTGAACATGCTGACAAGACAAAGCCCATCGTGGTGTTCGGCTCGTTTCAGGACTTCCTCGGCAAGAACACGGCCAGCGGCGGCATGAAGCTGAAGCATGAGTGGGCGCGTGAGTTCAACTGGGACTGCATCGTGCTCGATGAATACCACTATGGCGCTTGGCGCGAGAATGCCAAGGAACTCATTGGCACCAGCGAAGACTTGGGCAATGAGATAGAGAATCCCGACTACTTCGACGAAGACCTGATTCCCATCACTTCCAATCATTATCTGTACTTGTCGGGTACGCCCTTCCGCGCCATCGCTTCGGGAGAGTTCATCGAAGAGCAAATCTACAACTGGACCTATTCTGACGAGCAGCGTGCCAAGGAGGAGTGGGGCGACAGACCTGGCAATCCCTACGCCTCACTGCCACGGATGGTGCTGCTGACGTATCAGCTGCCAGCAGAACTGTCGAGAGTGGCCCAGGAGGGCGAGTTTGACGAGTTCGACCTCAACTCCTTCTTCGAAGCAGAGGGCAAGGGCGAGGATGCCGTGTTCAAGCATCATGACGAAGTGCAGAAGTGGCTCGACATGCTGCGTGGACAGTATCTGCCCACCTCCATCAACGACCTCAAGGCCAGCCGCTCGGCTTTGCCGCTTGGCTTGTCCAAGAACCGCAAGCCTCCATTGCCTTTCCTCAGCGGAGACCTCTATACGAACATGAATCACACGCTGTGGTTCCTGCCCAATGTGGCCGCGTGCTTCGCTATGCGCAACCTGCTGACAGAACTGCAGAACACCTTCTACCACGACTACCGTGTCATTGTCTGCGCCGGCCCCAGGGCTGGAATCGGGCAGCAGGCATTGCCGCCCGTAGAGAAGGCGATGTCGCACCCCGACCCGCTGCACTGCAAGACCATCACGCTGAGCTGTGGCAAGTTGACGACGGGTGTCACTGTGCGTCCTTGGACGGGCATCTTCATGCTGCGCGACACATCGTCGCCAGAAACCTATTTTCAGTCGGCTTTCCGCGTACAGTCGCCTTGGACCATCACCAACAGCGACGGGCTGCATCCCAACAAGACAGAGATACTGAAGAAGGTGTGCTATGTGTTCGATTTCTCCCCCAACCGCGCTTTGAGAAAGGTGGCCGACTACTCCTGTCAGCTCAATGTGGAGGAGGGCAATCCCGAGAAGTGTGTCGACGACTTCATCAAGTTCCTGCCCGTGCTGTGCTATGAGAATGGGGTGATGAAACAGCTCTCGGCCAGCGATGTTTTGGACATGGCGATGAACAATACGTCGGCCACGCTTCTGGCACGTCGCTGGGAGAGCGCACTGCTCGTCAATGTTGACAATTTCACCCTGCAACGGCTGATGAACAATCACGATGCCATGGCAGCACTGATGAAGATAGAGGGCTTCCGCTCGTTGAATCAGGACATTGAGACCATCATCAACAAGAGCGACGCCATCAAGAAACAGCGCAAGGAACATGAGGATGGCCTGACAGCGAAGGAAAGAAAGGATCTGTCGGCCGAAGAGAAGGAAATCAAGAGCAAGCGCCGCCAGATACAGGAGAAACTGATGAAGTTTGCCACGCGCATACCCATCTTCATGTACCTGACGGATTATCGTGAGTATTCGCTGAAAGATGTTATCCTTCAGTTGGAGCCAAGACTGTTTGAGCGGGTGACAGGCCTGACGAAGCAAGACTTTGCGTTGCTGGTCAGCCTGAATGTGTTCAACGAGGCCCTGATGAACGATGCCGTCTATAAGTTTAAGCGCTATGAGGATGCCAGCCTCTCGTATGCTGGCATCGACAGGCACGCTGGCGAAAGGTTGGTGGGTGGATACAGTACGGTCATCACTGCTGAAGAATACCTTCGGCAGTGATGACCGCGTGCGTCAGTCCGTCATCATTTGCAGGAACTCGTCTTCGCTGACGATGCGTATGCCGAGCTTTTGGGCTTTCTCCAACTTCGACGGCCCCATGTTGTCGCCTGCGAGGATGAAGGAAGTCTTGCCGCTGATGCTGCCCACGTTCTTACCTCCGTTCTGCTCGATGAGCAGCTTGTACTCGTCGCGTGAGTGGTGGCTGAAGACGCCGCTGATGACGATGCTCTGGCCCTTGAGGCGGTCGCTCTGGCGTGCCGTCTGCTCTGCTGAGAGGGCGAACTGCAGGCCGTAGTTGCGCAGACGCTCGACGATGTCACGGTTCTGCGGGTTGTGGAAATAGGCGATGATGCTCTTGGCCATCACTTCGCCGATGCCGTCCACCTCCTGCAGCTGCTCGAGGCCGGCCTCCATCAGGGCGTCCATCGTCTTGAAGTGGCGGGCCAGCAGGCGGGCGCTGGTCTCACCGACGAAGCGGATGCCGAGGGCGAAGACGACGCGCTCGAAGGGCACTTGCTTCGACTGCTGGATGCCGTTGACTATCTTCTGTGCCGACTTGGTGCGTGAGCCGTCGCCGTTGATTTGCTGCACGTCGATGTCGTAGAGGTCGGCCACGTTGTGGATGAGTCCTCGCCGGAAATACTCGTCGACGGTCTCGGGACCCAACGAGTCGATGTTCATGGCTTTGCGCGAGATGAAGTGCTCGATGCGTCCCTTGATCTGCGGCGGACAGCCTGCATCATTGGGGCAGTACCATGTTGAGAGTTGAGAGTTGAGAGTTGAGAGTTGAGAGACATTTGTCTTACTTCCAGAGGGAGTAACGTCTCTCAACTCTAAACTCTCAACTCTCAACTTCACTAAGGGCGTGCCGCACTCTGGGCAGCGCTTGATGAACTGCACGGGCTGTGCGATGATGGGCCTTTCGTCAATGTTCACGCCTACAATCTTCGGAATAATCTCGCCGCCTTTCTCCACGTAGACCATGTCGCCGATGTGGAGGTCGAAGCTGCGGATGAAGTCCTCGTTGTTCAGTGTGGCGCGCTTGACGGTGGTGCCGGCCAGCTGCACCGGCTCCATGTTGGCAACGGGCGTGACGGCACCGGTGCGGCCCACCTGGTAGGTCACTTCCAGCAGGCGTGTCTGTTCACGTTCAGCCTTGAACTTATAGGCAATGGCCCAGCGCGGGCTCTTCGCCGTGAAGCCGAGGGCGCGCTGCTGGCGCAGGGAGTTGACCTTGAGCACGATGCCGTCGGTGGCCACGGGCAGGTTCTTGCGCTCGCGGTCCCAGTAGTTGATGTAGTCCAGGATCTCCTCCACGCTGCGTGCCTTCCTCATGCCCTCTGATATCTTGAATCCCCACTGCCGGGCGGCCTCCAAGTTCTCGTAGTGTCCGTCGGCAGGCAGCTCTTCGCCCAGTAAGTAATAGAGATAGGCGTCGAGTTGCCGGCTGGCCACTACCTTGGGGTCGAGGCTCTTCAGCGTGCCTGACGCAGCATTGCGCGGGTTGGCGAAAAGCGGCTCCTCGGCAGCCTCGCGCTCGCGGTTGAGCCTTTCAAACGAGGCCCAGGGCATTAGGATCTCGCCACGAATCTCAAAGAGGTGAGGTACGGGGAGAGAGTGGGGGAGTGTCTGTAGCGGAATGCTCCTGATGGTTCTCACGTTTTTCGTGACGTCATCGCCCTGCACACCGTCGCCACGTGTGACAGCCTGGGTGAGGCGCCCGTCGACATAGGTCAGCGAGATGCTCAGTCCGTCGTACTTCATCTCGCAGCACACCTCGAAATCCTCGCCCGCCAGTCCTTTCTTCACGCTGTCGTACCACTGGCGCACATCCTCCTCATTGTAGGTGTTGGCCAGTGAGAGCATGGGGTAGCGGTGCTTCACCTGCCGGAAGTCGGTGGAGATGTCGCTGCCGACGCGCTGCGTGGGCGAGTTGGCATCGTACAGCTCAGGATGGCGCGCCTCCAAGTCCTGCAGCTCGTGCATCAGGAAGTCGAACTCCTGGTCGCCGATGACGGGCTGGTTTAACACGTAGTAGCGGTAGTTATGTTCGTGCAGCTCCTTCCTGAGTTGCTCAATGCGCTGTTTCTCGTCCATCTAACGGCTTGCTTTTTCTATGATTTTCACGATGACCTGCATGGCTTTCTCCATCGACTGGATGGGCACGAACTCGAAGGGGCCGTGGAAATTGATGCCTCCTGCAAAGATGTTGGGGCAGGGCAGACCCTTGAACGACAGCTGTGCGCCGTCGGTGCCGCCGCGAATGGGGCGCACCTTTGGCGTGACGCCTGCTTCCTCCATAGCCTTCAGCACCAGGTCGACGACGTGCATGTTGCCGTCTTCAATCTTCTCGCGCATATTGTAGTATTGGTCGTTGACGTCGGCCGTGACGGTGCCTTCGCCATATTTCTCGTTCATCCGGTTTGCGCAGGTCTTGACGAAGCGCTTGCGCTGCTCGAAGTGCTCGCGGTCGTGGTCGCGTATGATGTAGCTCAGCCGTGCCTGCTCGGTGTTGGCCTGAATGCCGATGAGGTGGTAGAATCCCTCGTAGCCCTCGGTGGTCTCTGGCGTCTCGTCCTTTGGCAGCAGGGCGGCAAACTCGGCAGCGAGTGCGTTGGCGTTCACCATCTTGCCCTTGGCATAGCCCGGATGTACGCTGATGCCCTTGATGTTGACCTTGGCCGAGGCGGCGTTGAAGTTCTCATACTCCAGCTCGCCCACTTCGCCGCCGTCCATGGTGTATGCCCACTGGCAGCCGAACTTCTCCACGTCGAAGTGATGGGCGCCCATGCCTATCTCCTCGTCGGGGTTGAAGGCTATGCGGACGGTGCCGTGCTTGATGTCGGGATGCTCCTGCAGATAGACCATGGCCTGCACGATCTCGGCGATGCCGGCCTTGTCGTCGGCACCCAGCAGGGTGTGTCCGTCGGTGACGATGAGGTCTTCGCCCTCGTGGGCCAGCAGCTCGGGGAACTTGCGCGGCGACAGCACGATGCCCTCGCTCAGCACAATCTCGTGGCCGTCGTATTTCTCCACGATGCGCGCCTTGATGTCGGCGCCCGAGCAGTCGGGGCTGGTGTCGTAATGTGAGATGAAGCCGATGGTAGGAATGTCAGTGTCAGTGTTGGCGGGCAGGGTGGCGTAGATGTAGCCCTTGTCGTCCATCTCCACGTCTTGCAGGCCCTCGTGCTCCAGTTCCTCTTTCAGGTAACGGGCAAAGTCCAGTTGTTTGGGTGTGCTGGGTACAGTCTGGCTGTCCTCAGCCGACTGTGTGTCGAACTTGGTGTAGTTCAGAAATCTTTCAATGATGTTCATATATGATTGTATTAATAATAATGTGCAATCCGTCGGCAAAGTTACGAAATATTTTCTCTTTTCGTGTCAGAAACAGGAAAAATCTTTGTTTTTCTGTCTGCGATTTTAAAAAGGCAACAAATAATTTGGCAGCAAACTAATTTATCGCTACTTTTGCAGACGCAGAATAAAGTAAACTATAGAAAACATGGAACAAATCAAAAACGAGCATCTCACGGTAGAAATATCTGAGATGGGAGCTGAGCTCCAGAGCATCAAGGACAGTGAAGGACGTGAATACCTGTGGCAGGGCGGTGAGAAATGGCCCCGCCGCTCGCCCATCCTCTTCCCCATCGTTTGCAGTGTGAACGACGACACCTATACCGTCGACGGTAAGGAATATCACCTGCCGCGCCACGGCTTTGCCCGCGACACCCGCTTCAAGCTCATTGCCCAGGGAGAGCACAAGGTGACATACGCCCTGCACGAGACGGAGGAGACACTGAAGGTTTATCCCTACTGTTTCAACTTGGCAGTGAGCTATCGACTCAGCGGCAACAAGATTCACGTGGTGTGGCATGTGGAGAACACCGACACGCGCGACATCCACTTCCAGATAGGCGGACATCCGGCCTTCCTCGCTCCTGGATGCAAGGAGGACGAAGAGCTGAAAGGGGTGATAGTGCTGACAAACCATCGGTCTCATGTCTCAAATCCCAAATCGCTGAAGAGCTATATCGACGGTAGCCATGAGATGACAGAGATTCCACTGGATGTCAAGGGCGGCCTGATGCCGTTCAACGATGAGTTCTTCGCCAACGACAGCGTGAAGATTCACGACTGCCAGACCAGCGCTGCCTGCCTGCTCAACCCCGACGGCTCGCCTGCTGTGACGGTGAGCTACAAGTGTCCCATCATCGCCTTCTGGAGCCCCTATCAGAAGAAGGCGCCCTTCGTGTGCATCGAGCCGTGGTATGGCCTGGGCGACCCACGCGGATGGAAGGGCGAGTTCAAGGACAAGTTCTACATGAACCACCTGCAGCCCGGCTCGTCGTTCATGTCGGAGTATGTCATCACCATCGGGTAAGCCCTTCACTCCAGCCTTATTGGAAGGGGGCAGAGGTGGGCCTGTATCTTTCAATCATACCAAGTTGTTCTACACTCCTCCCCCTTACAAGGGCGTCGCAACTTCGGCACAGGTATTACCAACGTGGCCTCAGTGCGGGAGCATCCCTTTGGAATAATAAAGGCAATGATATAGCAGTTGACCCTTTGCAGAAAGGATTTATGCGCAGCCATCCCCTCTTGAACCCTGCCCTTACGGGGAGGGGCAGGGTTGGGGTCTGTAATGTCAGTAATGTTCCTTGCTGCCACTCCTTCGCTGCCACTTCTTTGCAGCCCACTCTTCGCAGAAACT
>JAEEPZ010000168.1 GCA_016285055.1 Prevotella sp. | reverse complement strand
TTTTGCTGACACTTGCTGCCGGAGCGGGTTGCTGTCCGCCAATGCCCAGCATGATAGCCACATAACGTGTGGTTTTCTCCAAGTGTTTATAGAGTGCTGAAACTTTCTCGCGGTCGGTCTTCAGCGCATCGGTCATCTGGTGGATTTCTTTTCGGACGTCATCAGGCAACGCGTCACGCCCATTGATAAGGCTGTACTCCCACTTGCCATAGTTGCCCCAGCTGCTGAAACTGCCTTTTGTGCCATAATACACGAAGTCTGTAGGCGCAAAGTAGGCCATCGGCAACCGTTCTCTCAGGGGACGGGCGAATGGTTCTTGCTTCAAGGCTGGCAGGTTTTCGAGTTCAAGTGTGAGTGTCCGGCCGTCGTCCGAGGTTGTCACTGCCTTGTCGATATTCAGCAGCGCATGGCGGATGGCCATGTCCTGAGGGGCTGTCAATCGGTAGACTGCCTTCTTGACGATGACGTCGTAGTCGGTCAGTGGACAGAAACGGGGAAACTCTATCAGGTTGTCGTGACTTTCCATCGTCCATTCATAAGTGACGGTAACGGGATAGACGGGGGGCGTATAGTCAAGATACATCCTGTAGTCGTCGATGGCGAGGTACTGGGAGTACTCCGTGCGCTTCAGGTCGCCCTCCTTGAACTTGCGCAGAACGCGCCCCGTGGCATCCGTCGCCTGGCCCTTGAAGCGCGTCAGCTTGTCGTTCTTGCTGCACGAACAGACGAAGGTGGCAAGGTCTGCTTCGTGCTCGTTCAGAATGGTGGTCACCTCCTTGAAACGAACGATGGCATGAGTCGCGCTGGTGCACTCCACCTCGGTGATGGACTCCTCGACAACAGCATTTTCCGCCGAGACACGTAGGATGCCCGTAATCAGCAGGGCAAAAAGCATGATTTGTCTCATGGCTTTTTCTTCAGCGTTATCATCTGCTTGGTGCTCTCAATCAGCTTGTCGAGGAAGTTCTTCAGATCCTGATATTGTTGCTGCGTGAAGAAGGTGCGGCTGCAATCCAGCTTGTACTGAGTCTGTAGCATATCGCCGTTTTGCTGTACGCCGATGCGTGCCGTAATGCCGTCAAACTTCAGGACGATGGGCTGTGGCATTTCCTCCACCTGCCAGCCTTCGGGGAGTTTCAACATCACATTGTAGGTTTCGCGCTGGCTATATGGGAATTCCACGGGCAGGTCGCGCGTATCGGTCGTGAAGGGATTCTTCTGCCAAGGGGCGAACACCAGCGGATTCAGATAGATGAGGTCACCCGATGTAGTACATGTTTTTGTAAAGTTGACGGTTTCACGCACCGACGGAGCAAAGTCGTTGCGACCTTCCAGCTTGTATTGGGTGATTTCCATTTCGTCTCTTTCTTGCATGTCGTGGATGACGTCGACACTGTCTTTTGCCGTGCGCCACTTTTTTCTGAGGTTCGCAGCCGACTCTCCGACACTGTTATTCATCCTGATGCCGCTGATAAGGCCCTTGTCGTCGAGAGCTGCCTGTACGACGGTGGTCTCCGAGGATTTGGCTGTTGCCAGCAGGTTCACCCACTCGCCCTCTTTACCCTTACGGATGGTACGTGCCATCTCAGTCAGCAGTCGTGGCGGCAATACATCAAAGTAGCCATCTTCCACCGAAGCGTCCATATAGGCAGTGGTCGTTTCGTTGAGCTGGATGGCGACGACAAACGTAGAGAGGTATTTCAGACTGGCGTGCGACAGAGGCAGACGCCCGTGATTGCGAAGTCGCAGCACTACGGGATAGGCTTCCAACCCGGCATCGTGCAACATATTAATATATAGGAAGTTGATATCTGCATTCGAGCCAGTACCTTCTTTCAGCACTTTGCTGCCCGACTTGGCCCAGAAGGCATAGTCGCCGTTCCATTTTACCTTCGTTTTCAGCAGTTGCCAACAGGCAGCAGCCCGTTCGCGAGTGTCACTGACTAATTGTATTCCTGCGGACTGGATTTCGTCTTTCAGCGGGCTGCTCTTCTTGATTCGCCCTCCGAATTCGTCGTCTCCCAGCAGTATATTGTCTATGTCCTCCCACGTGGCTGAGTAGTCTTTGTGGACAGCCCCCGGAACGTAGATTCCTTTGAGTTCATGAGTGATTTTGGCACCGAAGTCTTCTGCACACCACACATAGTCATCGCCCTTCAATGCAGGCAGGTTTCTGCCCACAAACGTGTCCTCCTGGACGTTCAGATGGGTGTCGCCAATAATCATCGACCCGCTGTTTTCCTGATGCTCCAAACGCACCATGCCCGTCTGGTCCAGGTTAAAGGCAAACCAGTCTGGCACTGCCAGCTCGTATTTGGTATAGGCCACGGGAATGTCCTTCTGGGCATACCAGTCGCGCAGGTCATAGTAGAAATCGCTTTCCACCCTGTACTCATATTCTATCACGCTTCCCACGCGCACCTGGGGAATGCTGAACTTAATCAGTTTCGTCGTTTTGTCCAACTGCTCTTCATGAACCATCGAGCTTTCCATCTTCGTCTTCACCACCTTGCCATTCTCCAGATTATAGGTGGTAGCCTTCAAACCTCCTACAATCTCGTGTTTAGTCGTGTTGTCGCTGGTACGGATGGAAATCGTCTGGTCGCCCACATCCTTACCTTCCGGCTTGAGCACCTTCAGGCGACACTTCACACGATAAAAAACACGGAAGTCGTTGATGACCCAGTCGTAGTTTACATTGACCATCCGGCACAGTTCTACAGCATCGGCATCCTTATCGCCGACATACTCTGTCATCTTCAGTTCCTCGTCCGTTGGCTTTCCCCATTTCAAGTTGGGCTCTGATGTCTGTGCCACAGCATTCAGGGCACAGAAAGCAAACAGTAACAAATAGTTTTTCATACAATTTTTATGCATATTTATTCTTTCGGCCTGCAAAGATATAAAAAACAATAGACTTTTCTACAAACGCACCTGCTTTTTTATCATTTTTTGTGTTTTCCTTTTGTATTTTGCTCACTTATTCGTACCTTTGCATGTTCAATGATGTATAACAAGTAAAAAACAGAAGATGACTAACCGTATTATACTATTCATTTTAACAGCTCTGTTGTTGGCAACGCCAAGCCGTTTGTCGGCAGCGAAGACGGTGACCGTTTCGGCAGGAAACCTGCAAAGCTTGTTTGACACATACGACCTGACTTATGAGCGTGACCTGACACTGGAAGGCACGATTAACGGCTCGGACGTGAGGGTGTTGCGTAAATGGGCTAATTCCCAAAGGACGCTGAATCTCTCGGATTGCCGGATTGTGGCGGGCGGAGATCCCTACTACGAAGACTATACAACGGAAGACGACGTCATCGGTCCCTATATGTTTGCCGACAAGGAGTTTAAGAGTCTGGTGCTGCCCAACACGCTGAAGAAGATTGGCGACTATGCCCTCACCTTCTGTGGCGACAGTCTCGTCTTTCCGCCTACGCTGACGTGGATAGGCGACCATGCCATCACCAAGAACCTGTTTAAGCGGCTGCATATTCCTGCCACGCTCGTGCACATCGGCAATGGCGCGCTGAACGGGAACATCAGTCTGGAGGATGTGACCATAGACGAAGGCAACCCGGAATTCGTGCTGGAGGACGGCTATCTGTACACCCGCGACCACACCCGTCTGCTGTCCTACTTCGGGCCTATCGGCACGCGGGCAGAAAGCTTTACCATCCGGCCTGAAGTGAAGATTATCGACGACAAGGCCTTCAACTACCACCGCAGCTACAACATCACACTCAATGAGCAAGTGGAGTATATCGGCGAAGAGGCCTTCAAATATGTGCTTCACAACATGGCTCCACATCAGAAAAAACTGGTCATCCCCAACTCGGTTACCTATATCGGTGCCTTTGCCTTTGAGAATTGCTATATGGACGAGGTCATCATCTCTGACAATGTGGATTATCTGCGTGAAGGAACCTTTCGAACCTGCTTTATAGACAAGATTCACCTGCCGGTGAATTTGAAGCATATAGGAAAGTATGCATTGAGCAACAATCTTATGCATGATCTCGTACTGCCCGATGGTATAGAGAGAATAGAAGAGCGCTCGCTCGTCGGGCTGAATGTGAAAAAGCTGGTGATTCCGAAGAGCGTACCTCTAATTGAGGAATTTGCTTTCTATGGTATCTCTGCAGACACTATCGACATCCAGGCTCCAGTCGACACTATACCCAAGGCCGCTTTCTACAGCAGCCAGTCGCTGGTAAAACTCATCCTGCCACCGACCGTCAAGCGTATAGGACAATCGGCTTTCTACGAGTGTTACCGTCTGAAGGACTGCAAATTACCTGACGGACTGGAAGAAATCGGCCCATGGGCACTGGCTGGCGCAGACTACATGAAAGAGTGGCACATACCAGCCTCGGTACGCAAGATAGAAAATGCAGCCTTTGCCGTTCCCAATTTCTCGTCGCACACGGTCTATATGTATTCGCAGGAACCGCCAGCAGAAACCGATGCTCAGGCCTTCAAGGACTGGACAATGCAGGAGTCGGTGCTCTACGTTCCCCAAGGTTGCATTGAGCATTATCAGCAAGCCCCTTGGAATACTTTCGGGGAAATTCGTGAGTTCGAGGCGACCAACGTCAGGCCCCTGTCCTACACTCCTGACAATCAGGAACTTCGCAGTTTCGACCTCAGCGGACGTCCCATATCCGACAGCCATCACGGCCTCCGCATTCTCCAGACGCCCAACGGCACAAAGAAAGTCGTGAAATAAAATGAAATAACGGATAATCCATATGAAAAGAAAAAAGAAGAAGTTTCAGATGCTCCCTATAGAAAAGCTCAATCAAGAAATGCAGGACATCTTGAACATGCCAAGAAACGGGGAAATTGATGCTGATGACATAAATGGTGAAGAAGCCCGAATGGAGTATTACAAAGAAAAATATAACCTATGAAGGTCTTTAAGAAATATATGATGATGAAGAAACTGATATTGCTTGCATTATTGTGCTTGGCAACAATGGCCGAGGCACAGAATCAGAAAGGAACGTTCTCTATCAAGCCCATGGCGGGTATTAACATCTCGACATTTGGATCGCCAACTATCGAGGATATGTATCATGCAAAAGTCAGGTTTACAGCCGGTGCCGAGGCTGAGTACGGGGTGAACGACTGGCTGGGACTGTCGCTGGGACTGATGTATTCTCAACAGGGTGCGAAAATTGATGGAGGTGTCAATTTGATACTACCATTGGAAAATGGCGGTTACCTATATTCGGAATCACAGATGGATGGCTATCTGCACGCAGACTACCTGAATATTCCGGTGATGGCTCGTGTCTATATCCCTTCGCTTCGCGGACTCTCCATCAGTGCAGGCGTCCAAGTAGGATTGTTGGTGAACGACAAGATGAAAACCGATGTCACAAGTGCCACGATAACAGTCCATCCCCTGGATTCATATACAATGCAAGAAATGGGTGAGAACACCTCTGTCGTTACACAAGCTTTAGTTACTCTGACCGATGTCTGCAAATCTGTCGATTTTGGCATTCCTGTGGGCTTGTCGTACGAATACAAGAATGTGTCGCTCGATGCCCGCTACTATTTCGGACTGACCCGGATGGACAAGACAGAAGACCCAGACACCGCTAAGAACCGCTATTTCAGCATCACTTTGGGTTATCGCTTCCATCTGTAAAAATAGCAAATTCCAAATAATTCCGCATATTTTTGGTGGTTTATGAATTAGTTCGTACCTTTGCCCTCGTAATGAGCAAAAACTTGTATATTATCAGCGGTTGTAATGGTGCTGGCAAGACAACGGCATCGTACACGGTACTTCCCGAAATCCTTGATTGCAGGGAGTTCGTGAATGCTGACGAAATAGCAAGAGGCCTCTCACCGTTTAATCCTGAAAGCGTGGCTATAGAGGCTGGCCGACTGATGCTACAGCGCATAGAGGACCTGCTCGCCAAAGACGAGACCTTCTCTATTGAGACCACTCTTGCCACGAAGTCATATATCAACCTCGTCCGCAGGGCACAGGCTAAAGGCTATCAGGTGAATATTTTGTTTTTTTGGCTAAGAACGCCCGAGTTGGCAATGCAACGTGTGGCTGAACGTGTGGTAAATGGGGGGCACAATATTCCAGAAGATATCATCAAACGAAGATATGTTGCAGGTATCCGAAATCTTTTCCGTCTGTTCATGTCAGAAGTTGACTTCTGGGATATTTACGACAACAGCAAAAAGCCTCGTATAGAAATCGCCCGTGGCGGTAAGAATGCAGAGACTATCATTTGTGATGATTCATTGTTCCATAAAATGCAAGACTATGTCAAATAAGGAAGTACAAGAATTAGCAGAAAGATTAAGAGATGGATTGGCAGTTGCCGAGCAGAGGATGCTAGAAGAAAAGGCATTAAGAAATCAGGATGTTATTGTCTGCGATGATAACGATAATATCCAACGCATTCCTGCAAAGGAATTGATTGCCGAAACTGCAACCGTATAAACTCCCTCAAGGGGAGGCCCTCTAATATGCATTATTCATAATGATCGGCAGAACTGACCTTCTAATTCATTTTTGCAGAATGAAAGACAAAATTCTCAAAACTATTAGTCATATTTACTTTGGAGTTTATCTTTATACAGGGGAAGCTTTTTACCCTACATTTCATGATGGGGAGAGATCCTATTACCAAGGTTATTGGGGATTTAAACTATGTCATGTAATGGTACTCTTATATGCATGTGCTGTTGTTTCTTTGGGGAAATATTGCATAGGAGAGAGTGTTCCGCTCATTTTTAATCATGGCATTGTTAACATCATCCTTGTATTAGGTATTTGTTTCATTATTGCAAAAATAACTTCATTAGGAGGTAAAAAAGGACTTTTATATTTTGAACAATTTACCAGAGAGCCTCGTATATGCAAAATAAAATGGATGATAATTAGTGCTTTTGTATTTATTTTGGGAATTATCTTATTCATAATAGGAGGAATATATTCGCCTCTATATTAGTAGATTTTTAGCCCATAGGCTGACTCATAGCCAAGCGTTATCTGGAAATAACCTTCAACTAATTTGGATAATTGAGAAAAAACACGTACCTTTGCAGGCATTTTCAAAAAAAGCAAAAATGAAGAATATTTATACCTTATTATTACTAATCGCATTTTCTGCGAATGTCAGCGCACAGGTTCAGACGGCAGAAGCCAGCAGTGCCGACTCGT
>JAEEPZ010000038.1 GCA_016285055.1 Prevotella sp. | reverse complement strand
CTCTACCATCGAGTACGCCATGCGGTACATGTGCGGATAGCTGTCCTTGAACAGGCGTTCGAACCATTGCTTGGTGTAGTCCATACGAATCACTGTTGGTGTCTTGTTCTGTCTATAAGACCATCGAAAGGCAAAATCAAATACCCCTCATTGCAAATAATCTCTGCAAAATGCAAAGGTACAGCAAAACGAGAGAAATACAAAAGGGAAACTCGTTTTTCTTTTGTGTTTCCGAGTAATGAATGAGGCAACACCTAAAATGAAGCCCCGAATAACAACATTTTGTTTATGGAAGTGCCAGGACTCGTAACTAGTTCGTGCTGAACGGATGGAGTGACATAGTTGCGTCGCTATCTACGTCAGTTTGTTCCGCTAAGCGGCCTGAGAAAAAACCAATAAAAACAAATAAAAACAAGAAAAACAATTTGGGAAAAAGGTTATCACCTTGACCGCCGCAGGGACCCCGTGAGGCACTCCCCTCTTGAACCCCGCCCTTACGGGGAGGGTTTAAGAGGGAATGGCTACGCCGTCACATAGCCGCCGCAGAGGTAACTTATTCCCCCCCTTGCAAAGGGGGGGCTGGGGGGGATTCACCTATGCGCAGATGAATCCCCCTCTAACTCCCCCTTTGCAAGGGGGAGAATAGGGCTACCTCAAGCCTTTGACTATCGAATGTATTCAACTATCAACTCACATAGATAGCGACGTAACTATGTCATAATTCCATCCGTACAGGTTGAAATTGCGGACTGTGCGGATGAAATAAGACACAGCGGGCGAAAGTGCTGCATTTCGTCACTTTCGCCCGCCTAAAAGAAGAAGTGGAAAATGTCTACTTGACGACCTTCTTGCCATTCATGATGTACAGCCCCTTGTCAGGCTTGCCGCTGAGCATGCGTCCCTGCAGGTCGAAGTAGTGGCAGGTGCCGTCGGCCTCGATGGCTATGAAGGTAGGTGGATGGGCCTGGGCAATGGTCTTTGTGCCGAGGAAGAAGAGGGCCTCGTCGTCAGAGGCGATGCTCACCTTCAGCGTGCCTGTGGCCGTGTTGATGACGGTGAGTGTGCGGGTGCTGTCCTCCGTGCAGAGGCTGAAGTCCACGTCCTTGGCACGGGCATCGTTCTCCACAACGTAGATGTCGGGTGCCTCGCTGTCGAAGTGCACTCCCTAAATCGAAGCCTGACGACGCCTCAGTCTGAATGGCGCCATCCTTCACTGACCAACCTTCGGTAAACCAGCCGTAGGGCAGTTTGGTACCGTCGTTGAACCGCTCGTCCATCTGCTCCGTAGCGACAGACTGGGCATGCATGCTCACTTCCGAAAACAGGAGCAGCAAGGAAAAGAGTAGTGTCTTTTTCGTCTATTTTAGTTTAAGTTAAAAATAATTGTTATTTCATCGCAAAATTACATTGTTTTTTGTGTTCGCGTATGTGTTGTTAAGTTTTTTTTAGGAAAAAGTTTCGGATTGTGGTTGGAGAAGCCATTTTTTGTGTTAACTTTGCTGCGCCATTTATAGTTCTTCAGATGTTTTAATTAAAACAACCTTAGCAACCATGAGAACAACCATCATCCTCCTGCTCACGCTGCTCTTTGCCGGCAGCCAGCAGACCTGGGCTCAGCTGAAGCCCGCCAAGAGATACAAGAGTACCTATGAAACAGAATCCTACCAGAACGCTGGAATGATAAAAATCGGGCTGGGGTGGGCTGACAAGACCATCAAGGTGCCCAACGGCGGACAGGCCCCTGGCATCGTCACGCTGACAAAAGCCTTCAACGACGTGTGGCCTACCTATGTGGTGGAAGGCATACTCCAACGCGCCGCAAACCCCAATTTCACCGAGGAGGAAGATGATGAATATGGCGGTGGCACCATCGTGGACCGTCGCAACGGCTACCTTTGCGAGGACGCTGGAGGCAGCGACGGCGACAACATGGAAGCCTGTGTGTGGAAGCGAGACAACGGACATCGGCTGTTTGCCATACAAGTGAGCAGCAACTGCGACCCCGACTTCTCGGTCATCTGCTTCTACGACTACGACCCGGCCACACAGACACTCACACCCGAGTCGAGCCCCGTCGATACCTACCAGCCCAAGGAGGGGCGCGATTACTGGTTCTCACTCCCTCGTCACGGCAAGGACTTCATCATCACCGAAATGATACACAGCCAGCAGGTCAATCTCAGCAGCATCTATAAGTTCGACGGCCAGAAGCACGTCTATAGCAGTCAGAAGAGCGAACACTACGACTGAGAAGCGTCTCGCTTGCGGCTGGCTTTATCAAGTGTGGCTGCTCGTAGGCAGGGGCACCGCCCCTGCATCCCCTAACGCCGCCGCCCCCTGCACAGCGCGTTTTTTTCTGCTGTTTTTCTTGTCATATTCACAGAAAATGATTATCTTTGCGCCGTTGGCATCATGAACTAAGCGTTAAAAGACTATGAAAGTAGGAATTCCCAAAGAGATTAAGAACAATGAGAACCGCGTGGGCATGACCCCTGCGGGAGTGTCGGAATTGGTGCGTCATGGCCACGAGGTGAGCGTGCAGCACACAGCCGGCGAGGGCAGCGGATTCGCTGACGAGGAGTATGTGAAGGCTGGTGCCCGCATCTTGCCCAGCATCGAGGCGGTCTATGGCGAGTGCGACATGATAGTGAAGGTGAAGGAACCCATCGAGCCGGAGTACAGTCTGGTGCGGCCCGGCCAGCTGCTCTTCACCTATTTCCACTTCGCCTGCGAGAAAGAGCTGACCGAGGCCATGCTCAAGAGCGGCGCTGTCTGCCTGGCTTATGAGACGGTTCAGTTGCCTAACGGCACGCTGCCCCTGTTGCAGCCCATGAGCGAGGTGGCCGGACGCATGGCCACGCTCAACGGAGCCTATTACCTGCAGAAGACTAAGGGCGGCAAGGGCAAGCTTATCAGCGGTGTGCCCGGTGTCAGTCCTGCCCGTGTGTTGGTGCTCGGCGGTGGGGTGGTAGGCGAGGCTGCCGCGCTGATGGCCGCCGGACTGGGCGCCGATGTGACCATTGCCGACATCTCACTGCCACGTCTCCGTCAGCTCGACATCGAGACACCTGCCAACGTGCACACGCTCTACTCGTCGGAGCACAACATCCGCAAACAGTTGCCCACGGTCGACATCGTGGTGGGCAGCGTACTCGTGCCGGGCGACAAGACCCCGCACCTCATCACAAAGGAAATGCTGAAGCTGATGGAGCCCGGCACGGTGCTCGTCGACGTGGCCATCGACCAGGGTGGCTGCTTCGAGACCTCACGACCCACGACCCACAGCGACCCCGTCTACATCGAGGACGGCATCGTGCACTACTGCGTGGCCAATATTCCCGGAGCTGTGCCCAACACGTCGACGATGGCGCTCACCAACGCCACCCTGCGCTATGCCGTGGCACTGGCCGACAAGGGCTGGCAACAGGCCTGCAAGGATGACGCCTCGCTGGCCAAGGGACTGAACATCGTTGAGGGCAAGGTGACCTTCAAGGCCGTGGCCGATGTCTTCGGACTGCCCTACGAACCACTCGGCTGAACCGACATTTATGGCCTTGCCACTGCCTGGGTGACGTTTGCTATGTTCTTCTGGGCAGTCTCCGGTTTCATGGCTTCTTCGAGTGGGAGTCCTGGCGGGTTGATGCACTCCACACGCGAGAACCCTGCATCGAGCAACAACTGGCGGTCGCTGACACGGCCGGCCATCAGGACGACGGGAACATGACTGGCCTGGGCCCGCTGGAGGATGCCAAAGGGGAGCTTGCCCATCAGCGTCTGACGGTCGGCGGAGCCCTCACCGGTGATGACAAGGTCGGCATCGCTCAGCAGCGCATCAAAATGGATGCTTTCGAGCAAGAGGTCAATGCCTGAGCGACGGTCAGCATTCATATATTGAAGGAACGAATAGCCCAGCCCTCCTGCGGCGCCTGCTCCAGGCGTGTCCTGACGGTCGTAGCCAAAATGCAGCGCAGACTTCTCGGCAAACAGCCTGGCGCGAGCGTCGAGCATCGCTACCATTTCTGGCGTGGCACCCTTTTGCGGGGCAAAGACCTGGGCGGCACCATTGTTGCCGCATAGGGGGTTGCTGACATCGGTGGCAATGGTGAAGTGTACATCGTGGAGGGCACTCACGTCATCCCACAGACCGTGGCTGGCATAGTTGTCGATGATGGCACGCAGCATGCCCATGCCGCAGTCGCTGGTGGCACTGCCGCCAAGGCCCACGATGATGTCCTTGCATCCACGGCGCACAGCGTCCACGATAAGCTCTCCCGTGCCGTAGCTGGTGGCAACCAAAGGGTTGCGCTCCTGCGGAGTGAGCAGCGTCAGGCCGCTGGCTTTGGCTATCTCTATCACTGCCGTGTGGCCACTCATCAGATACTGTGCCACGATAGGCCGCATCAGTGGGTCTCTGACGCTGACATCGACAAGGTCACCGCCCACGGCCGCCTGAAAAGCCTCGAGCCACCCCTCGCCACCATCGCTGACAGGAATCTGTATCACCTCCTCGGCAGGCATCCTCTGCAGAATCCCTGCCGCCGCCGCCGCATTGGCCTCCTTCGATGTCAGACAGCCCTTGAAAGAGTCGATGGCAACAATGATCTTTCCCATTGTTCTAATCTTACTTGATGACCAACTTGAATGATTCTTGCGTCCCTGTTCCCGCTGACGCGCCTGCCCGCAGCTTTTCGTTAGCAAGTGGCAGAGGCGTGTAATTGTCGTGCAAAGATACATTCTTTTTGGGCATGTTCTATCATAAATAACATTTTTTTTTTTGCAATTATAGTGATAATTCAGCTTTTTTCCTTAATGTTGCCATTCTATTGAGCAACTCGACGCCAACGGTGAGGCATCCCCAAAAAAGTCCGAAGGCATCGGACACTCTGTCCGAAGCCTTCGGACGGAAAGTAACTCCTTTGAAAATAGGTTGGGACATCTCTGACAAACCACCCCTGACCCCTCCTTTGAAAATAGGTTGGGACATCTCTGACAAACCACCCCTGACCCCTCCTTTGGAAAAGGAGGGGAATGGCTTCGCCGTTATGTAGGCGTTGCAGAGGTAACTTATTCTCCCCCTTGCAAAGGGGGAGTTAGAGGGGGATTCATCTGCGCAGAGTGAATCCCCCCCTGTCCCCCCCTTTGCAAGGGGGGGAATGACTGCGCATTGAGCTGCGCGGCGGGCAAGGCGCAGCAAATAGTCCCGAAGGGACGACGGAAGGCGATTGGTGCTCACCATCGTCTTCTGCCGCCCCTTCGGGGCTTGTTGTTGTGCTGCCCTATACAGGGGCGTTGCCCCTGCCTGTACTCTGCCGCCCCTTCGGGGCTGTAAAGAGGTTGGGACATCTCTGACAAACCACCCCTGACCCCTCCTTTGGAAAAGGAGGGGAATGGGCTCACGCCGTACCATTCCCGGTCAACACCCCTCCTCCTGACCCCTCCCCTTACAGGGGCGGGGGAGAGGCGGAGGCGCCTCCCCTTACAGGGGCGGGGGGAGAGGCTCGAATATGTGCACCACACAACCGGCGGATGGAAGGGGAGGGTAGGGGGGCTCCGCCGCTCTCTACGCCCTTGGAGCCGGCGTCTACGACCACTATACGCCTGGCGTCATGTAAGGGAATACAAAGGAGGGGAGGACGGTGCCGTCCTCCCCTCTGCGATAGGCGTGCTAGGTAACCAATGCCTCTTTGCGGGTGCAGTTTAGTTGGCTTGTTGCATTCTGCGATAGGACTACTTCAGACGCACGGTGCTGCTGCCTTGCTTTCTGTGGCGGACGATGTAAAGGCCACGAGTGGGGCTGACATCGAGACGACGACCCTGCAAGTCATAGAACTCGTCATCGTCTGCAGGACTGCTGACTGTGGCAATGCCACTGAGGTCGTCAAGTTGAAGCACGTAGGGCTGGCTGCTCGATCCATGCATTTCGTCGGTGGCAAAGGTCACGTCATCGAGGTTGACGATGAGGTCTTCGCCAGCGTGGGAGATGACGAGCGTGAGGCGCTTGCCTGTATCGGTGGGATTGCCGGCGACGGTCAGGTAGTAAAGACCGTCAATGGCGTCCGTCTGTCCGCGCAGCGAGGCATCGATGTAGACGCTCACCGTGGCATCGGTCAGGGGACAGCCTCCGGCCATGATGCGCATCACCATGTTCATGTTGTCGGCATAGTCGGCATAGTCGTCGGGATGATAGCCGGCGGCCCGTGTTGTCATTCGTCGTGCCGAGGCATATCCTGAGACGTTGGGGAAGATAAGCGTGCCGTCCTGCTGCGAAAGCAGCTTGTAGCCCTCTCCCGGCTCGATGGCGGTGAGGGTGCCGTTCCATTTCCCGTGTCCGTCATAGATGGCAAAGGCCGTCTTGCTCTTGATGTAGTCGTCTTTCCGTGGGTTGAGGTTGAGGAAGGCCTCATCGATGGGGATGTTGTAGTGGGAGGTGGAGCCTATCCAGTTCCATCCCTCATGGATGCCGATGGGCGTGTTGATGTCCGTCAGTTCCCCCCTCACGACGAAGCTGCAGGGCTCCGTGGTGTGTACCTTATACATCTGTCCCGCCTCGACGCGCTGCAGGGTTCCTCGCCATTGACCTTCGTATTGGTCGGCCATCTGGGTCTTGCTCTTGATGAGATCCACCTCATTGGCCACCTCTTCCATGACGCTGCTCAGGGCCCCCTGCCGGTTAGGATTGACGAAGAAGCTCTTCCAGTTCCATCCTGCTGCCAGTTGCATGTCCTGCTCGATGATGCGGCCTGTGGTGAAGATGGCGGGCTGGTCGAAGGTGCCTATGGTAGTGGTGGGCGAGAACACCTGATAGAGATGCGTCGTCTTGCCGTCGGGCAGGATATTCACGTTGGCATGTGTCAGGTCGTGGTCGGCATCATAGATCTTGAAGTAGATTTTCTCGTTGTTGTCACCATATACCACGAGATTGACGTAGAATGCGTTTCGCGACTCCATGTACTCCGGCTTGGCTATGCCGCGGCACTTGCCCTGCGCATCGAAAGCCGCCACCATGCTGTTGGTGTTCTCAGCTATATGTCCGTCGATGCGCAGCTGCGATGTGACGGTCATATTGTTTGCATACTCATTGGGGTCACACTGCCAGTCAGGGGCATTGCCCTGCACATTGACATGCAACTCACAGGTAGACTGGATGCCGTTCTCGTCGGTGACGTAGAGCTGTACGGTGTGCTTGCCGAGAGGAGCGGTGTTGTCGATGGTGATTTCAATGTCGATATAATTCTGCGTGGCAGCGAAGGTCCCCTCAGCATTGTCAATCTTCATCCATGAGGGAGCGCCCTTGACCTGATAGTTCATGGCCTGTGAGACTTTCTTCCATAAGGTGATTGTTTCGGTTCGGGTTTCCCACGTTTTCTTGGAGATGTTGAATGAACTGGCAAACCAATCAAACAAGCCCAGCTCGAAGTGAGCGTCCCAACTGATGCTGTTGCTGGGATTGCCATACATATCTTTCACTCCGCTCAGGGTGAAGGTGTAGTCGTTGCTGTGCATCTTCGCATAGACGCGTGTGGGGAAGTGGAAGTAGATGCTGCGTCCGTCGGTTACGATATCGTAATCGGCGTCGTCGAGTCGCATCAGTGTGGGTACATCCTTCAGGGGCGGTGCTGAAGTTGCCTCAGTCAGGTGACTGTTATCCTCGTGCAAAGGGTTGCGCATCTTCAGCTTGTTCGTTGGGTCGAACACCGTCTCCGCCGTTCCGCTGGCGTTGGTCTTCGTTGTCTCCATGGGGTAGTAGAGCGTGAGCCCTTCGACCAATGAGTCGGCAGGTATTTGCAGCCTTTCGTAGCGTTGGTCATCGATGAGGCTGTTGGAGCGGGTGGCCTCGCCGAAGCGGAACTCATCGATGTCGCCCGTGAAGCACTTCTCGAAGACAGGCACCTCTGCTGTGGAGACATTGCTCTCCTGTCCGCCCAAATAGATATAGCTACCCTTGATGGCCGGTATAGACTGCTCATTGAGCGACTTCACCACTTTTCCGTCGACGAGGAAAGTCGTTGATGTGCCACGAAGTGTAGAGATGGCCAGATGGTGCCAGTTGTTGTCGATGAGTCGGCCGGTGTAGACGGTCACGGTTGTGTCGGCTTGGGCATTAGGCACATCGTTGTTTCTGAAACGTGAGATGACGAGGTTGCCGTTCTTGAAGCCGAGGCTCACGTTGTTGGTTGTACTGAAGAGCGTGGCATTGTTGTTTGTATTCACGCTGGCATCGGCCCTGAACCACATCTCTGCCATGAAGTTGTCGTCGGGCGAGAGCGAAGCCGATGCAAAGGTGAGCTGCATGGGCTTTGTGCCGTTGAGGTGGGCAGCCAGATTCTTATTGGCATAGAACCAGCTGTCGGCGTTCATCGTCATCATTCGGCTTCGGGCACGATCGGCGAGTACTGTGCCGTGTCCCTCGTCCATAAGCCAGTAGCCCAGGATGTCGGGCAGATAGCTGGCTTTCATCACATCTTTCTCTGCGTAGGCCTCACGTACCGGTCGGTTGTTGCTCCACAGCGAGAGATGGCAGATGCGGCCTTCGGTGGCGGCGCTGCCTAAGGTGAGCTGTCCGTAGACGTTGACCGGCTTCACCGGCATCTCGAGGAAGACCATCTGCTGTTCGTCGGCATCATTGCTGGCCGCTCCGACGGTGAGCAGCGGCATATCAATGTCGCTGGCATGATAGTTGAGCGCCAGATGATACCATGTGCCGGCATTGATGGTTGTCTGCGAGACGTATGTGGTGTCACCAATGGTGGCATAGAGCTTTCCACCGTCGGTAGTGCCCAGTGCAATACGGTTCTGCTTTGAGCCGATGGCAACGATATTGCCGTCGCTCTGGCGGTAGTAGAGGAAGTCGAAGGCCACATCGCCCCGCAGTCCGAGGTCGTACTGTTGCTGGGTCGACACCTCGCTATTAGCCAGTTGCAGTGCCACGCTGGGCACTCCGGCCTGTGCCGACTTCACCGACGTATTGTTCTGATAGCCAGTCACGTTGATGTTCTCCTCCTTGCTCAGGGCAGCCGTGTTGATGTCCTGATTGAAGGTGAGATACATGTCGTCGGCATTCCCTATCTGGACGTCAACGCCGTTGACTGTTCCCAAGAGCTTCGGGCCGTCGGTGTCCTGGATAATCGTCTTGATGTCGGTTTCGCGTGTCACGTCTTCCTCGCCATATAGTGCAAAGGTCTGTGCGCGCAGCTCGTAGGTGCCGTCGGTGTCGAAGTGCATATTGTGCACGATGTTGCCTGTGGCGGGTAGCAGCTCGGCGTTGGGATACTTCTCTTTGTATTTCTCCATCACCCATTCCTTTTCCAGCGTCCAGTTGTTGTTGCCCTGCCGACGGTATTGCAGCCGCACGCCCTTCAGTCCCTTGAAGTTGCGGTTGAGGTCGCTCAGTGTCACATTCAGTCCGTCAGTTGTAGTACTATTGATGATGTTCAGGTCGGTAGTCAGTGTCACAGCTGCTGCCGAGGGAACGAACGAGGCCGTGATCGTCCTCCAGTCGCTGTAGATGTTGAGCGGGTCGTTGGTCGAGGTGAGACGTATAACGAGGTCGTACTTCGTCACGCTGGGATCTGTCTGCGTCAGGGCCAGGGTCTTGACCGTCTCGCCGAATGGCAGGACATAGGATGCCGAGCCATCGGTGAGCTCCTGCCCGTCGACAGTAATCTTCGCACCCTTCAGGTCCTGGAGTGCATCGAGCTGTAAGAAGTAGGCACTGGTTTGCTGTGTCTCCGACGTGTTGCTCAGCCTCAGCTTGAAATAAGCTGTCTCGCCTGTCGGTACATCGCTGACGGTGGAATTGTCTATCAGCAGGTCGCAGTTCTCAATCTTTGCCGTGGGCGCATCAATCTGCCGGCCTAAGTAGTCTTCGCAGAACTCCACCTTCGAGCCGCCCTCGTAGGGGCACATAGTCTGTCCGCCCTGCGTGATGAAGATGGGCCCTCCCTTGCCGGTGGGGTCGTCGTAGACGGAGATGCTCAGTGCTGCAAACTTGTTGGGATCGCTCAGCGTGTATCCCACCTGTTGCTTGACGGTGTGCTTGTTCTGTTCGGTTGTACTGCCCTGGTAGCCGCTCTCACTGTCTAAGAAAGTGACAATGGTTCCGTTGCCGTTGACAAGTGCATTGAGGGTGAGGGCTTTGGGTATGCCAACCGACCAGCTGTGTGTGATGTTGTCGAGGAAGGTGCTGTCGCGTGTGTAAGTGTGTGAATAGGTGTTGCCGCCCGAGAAACTGTGGTTGCCCACCAAGGCCTTGCTCGAGCCCATGGCCAGAATCTTAGCCCGCTCGTTTTCAGCCAGCACATCCTTCCATGCCTTGATATAGGTGTTGATTGAGTTGACAGAGTCCATCCTTATCTCGTCGGGCTTCATGCTGTTGATGACACGTGTATAGGTGCCGTTCTTTCCGAAGTCGGGATGGTCGGCGTTGAGCGTGGTGTAGTAGTGCAGTTCATTGTCGGGAGCCGTCGCGGGAATGGTGGCGACGGTCTCGAGCAGCGAGTTGCGAATCTTCTCCCAGTTGGGTATGAGCGTTTTGCGGATATAGTATTCGCTGAACACAAACCACGTGCTCTTGTCGCCCTGCTTGGCCACGATGTCCTCGCGGGTGTCAATCTTGTAGTTGCCCTCTGACATCTTCTTCAGGTAGACGTATGTACCGATGCCATAGAAGAGGTTCTTCGACGTGCCTATGAACGTGTCGCCGGCACGCCCCACGTGCTTCGTGTCGGAGGGTGTCTGTATGCGCTTTGAGAAAGTGGTGGTAGAGCTGTGATAGGTGTCCCATACTGTGGTGCTGTTAAAGGCCAGAAAGGGAGTGATTTCGTATGTGTCGTCGGTATTGAGGCCGGTCATGAACTCTCCACCGTTGATGACGCCCACACCGCCGCCAGTGGCAATGCCGTAATCTGTCGACACCTTGGCTCCGATCTTGACGGTCACGCTGAAGTCGGTGTTACCCGTATGGAAGCCGCCGTGGCTCTCACGGTTTGTCACACAGACGATGCTGTCGCCCTGCAGGAACGATGATGAAGAGGCGCCGCCCGGGTCGCGCAAGACATACTCAACATGGTCAGGATTCTTCGTGACGAAATTGGTGCCCGACGACACGCAGCCTATGATGATGCCAGGCAGCGACCCCGTGTTGTAGGGGCCAGGCCAGGTGTAGGAGCGGTTGTTGGCAATGAGCGAGACACTCATGTATCGCAGATGATCGCCCTGGATGTTCGGGTCGCCTGCCGTCCACCGGTAGCCCACCATACCTATCGAGTCGAGGCTCACGTCGAGCGTGGCAGTCTTCAGAATGGAGTTGGGCTCATAGCGCTCGCCGTTGTAGGTTATCAGACTGTCGGTCACCACGGTGTTGATGCTCATCTCGTTGGCAATATGCACCGTGCCGTCGGTCACAGCTATGGCCGTGGTGTCTTCCTTTTGTGTGAGCGGATTGTAAGCATAGTATGGTTCCTCGGCCTTGATGTACATGGTGTAGGTACATTCCTGTCCGAAGAGCGGATAGTCGCTGAAGGTATAGCCCACGAATTGGCCGTTGGCATCGGTTCTCAACAAGGGGTAGGTTTTGTTTTCCTTGTCATCGGTGAACTCAGCTGCTCCGAAAGCTCCCAAGGGCAGCGTGTCTTGCAGGATGACGATCTCAGGTTCTGCCCGGTAGTTCAGCACGAAACGGCCTTGGCTCTCGTAGCGACTCACTTTGCCATCGTCGGTGATAACTGTGTCGGGGAACGTTGTCGGGCGGAAGCGTGCATCGATGACGGGCAGGTTGTCGTTGAAGAACTTGATGTCGTTGTTGCGGCTTCCCTTGTCGAAACTGATTTTGTCGATACGGTAGCGCAACGGCGGCAACATGGCCGAGAACTCGGCGTTCTCGTCGTTGGTGTTGATGATAATCTTCGTCGGGTCGTTCAGGTCGTACCAGTTCTTCGAGCGGATGCTGTCGTTCTTCGAGGGGATGAAGGTAGAGTCGGCAACGTGTACGAAGCCGTTCAGACCGTCAAGGCGCATGTTGAACTGGTTGTTGCTTTCCGTTTCGAGCGAAAGGGTGATGGTGGCACGGCCAATGCGGTTCTTCGTCATGTTGAAACCTATCGGAGCGTCTTGGCTGTCGATGCCGCCATTCACGCGGCCGGCAACGTTGACCAGTGTGGAATCAGAGAAATTGATGGTACCCTCTTCCAGGAAGTTGTACGTACCTGTTTCTGGAAAGCGGCTCGTCACATGGTCGGTGCGATAGGCTTCGATGTAGTGTTCGCCTATAGGCACTGCAATCTCGTAGCGTCCGTCTGTTCCGGTAATCACCGACTTGTCGTCTTTCATCACCGCAATACCGTCTATCTTGAACATGATGCTGTCTACGGGTACCGTGGTGTTCAGATAGCGCACCGTGCCGCTGTAGGTGAAGCTGGAGTTGTCGGTGAAGTCAATGCCGTTCAGTGCCATAGCGCCTTTGCCCACTACCACGTTGCGCTGAGGCAGGGCGAAGGTATGTATGCCCTTCGAAGGCGTGATGGTATAGCTCGATCCGTTGCCCACAAAGGGGATGCCGCGTATGGTGTAGTTACCCTTCTCGTCAGTAATGGCATAGAGACAATACTGGTCCTCAGAGGGCAGGATGGTGCTGTTGCTGATGGCTGGGTCGAGCGTGGCATGGCGGTTATTGCCGATGGCATTGGTCGTCGACACGTCGAAGGCCACTTCCTGCAAGCCTTCGTCGAGTGGCCAGTAGAGCTTCAGCCCCGTCTCGCGGCCGTTCAGTATGCGACCGTGGTTCGACCGTATGTCGCTCATGCTCAGGTTGCCCTCCCAGATGCGGATGTCTTTCAGGTAGCCACGGAACTGGCCTGCACCGAAGCTGACGGTAGCCGAATCGGTGGTCACCTCGTCCTGACGGAGGCGCTGCGTGACAGTGCGTGTCGAGTCGGCATTGATGATGACAGTGGCCATGGCATCCTTAATCAGGATAGAGACGTGCTCCCACTGGTTTTTCTCCACCGGTGCCGAGACAGTGCCCATGCCTGGCAAGGTGACTAATGGCACGGTGGCGGCGTCGCTCTCGTTCATCACCCAGAGCTGGATGGTAATGGGATCCTTGCTGTTGACGAGCTTGCCGATGGTCTTCGCATTGTCGGTCCAGCAGATGCCCGAGGTCTCGGTCTCTATGTGTTTCGAGTAGTTCTGCAGTTGACCGTCAAGTCCTTCATCATTGCTCTTCAAGCTGATGCGCACGTTGTCGACACCTGTGTCGGTGCTGAACGTGACACGACCGCTGACAACTCCTTTGCACATGCCGTAGCCCACCTGTTCGATAGCGTTTGAGAAAACATATTCCTCCCGGTTCTTGCAGTCGGGCACCTGAGCCGTGACACGGTAGCTGTAGTAGCGCCCTGCCTCAACGGTCTCATCATCGTAGGTGTAGTGGTCGGCAGTGCCGCTCAGTGAGGTCAGCTTCTGCCAGTCGCTCTCGTTTCGACTGCTGGCATAGCGCCGCTCAATAAGATATTGTGTGGGGCTGTTGCCAACCTTGTGCACATCCCAGCTCACGTTGACTGTTGTCTCGTTCTTGCCTTTCGACACGTCGACGGCCTGCACTATCGTCTTGTCGAGCAACGTGGCCTTGATAGGCTCTGAGACGAAGGTTGAGTCGGCCGAGGTGACTTCAATACGGTAGGAATACTGTTCGCAGCTCTCCACATCCTCGTCTACGTAGGCAGGGCGTTTGTTGGCCGACGGGTTGGCCGGTCCGCTTACCTCGTCGCTCACCTTGTCCCATTTGTCGGGGCCGTCGCTGGCACGGTTGCGGAAGACAATGAAGTCAACATTGCCATTCGTACCCGGAATGCGGGTATAGCTCCACGTGACGCGTATCTTGTCCTTCACGCTCATGTCCTGTTTCATGTCGTTGTAGGTCATCGACGGGTCGGTGCTCGTTATCTGGCTGCTCCAAGCATCGACGGGCAATGTCTCAGTAAGTGCTGAGGGCATGGAATAGTTGCCGTCTTTCTCCCAGGCATTGGGTACACCGATGACACGATAAGTGTAGTATTTGCGGTAACGCACATCGTCGTTGTCACGCACGGTATAGACGAAATCGTTGTTTTTCTTCGCCTGCACTTCATTGATGTAGACCCACTTTGCGTTTTTGGCCGGTGTGCCTCTGTCGTCGGTACACTCACGCCTGTAGATGAAATAGGTTATCTCCAGCTTGTTCTTGTCGTCGGTCCAGTTCTCGTTGCGCCATCGCAGGGTATTCTGCATGCGGAACTGGTCGAACTCGATGGTGATGTCTTTCGGATAGAGCAGTCCAGCCATCTTGCTGTTTGTCTCGGTTATCATGTTCGAATAGCCAACCACATAGCCCTCCTTCGTAGCCACGGTGCCTTTCTCAGTCAGCGTGTAGGTGTAATCATATCCCTCGCGTGAGTTCTCATAGTCGGGCAGGTCGATGACTACCCCCTGCTCATCGCGGTTGAGGTTGAGTGACAGATCGGCGGTGACAGTGGCTCGCGTCACCTTGTTCTCCACTTTCACGTGGTAGCTCTTCTCCATCTCCGGTTTTCCAGAATACCAGCTGCCGACGGTATAGTTGTCCATGTGGGTAAACTCACTGGCTGTACCCTGAACGGCGAATCGCATCTGTCCCGGCTTGTAGTAATTAGCGCTGACGGTGTACTGTTCGCGCCAGTCTATCTTATACGTCTTGTAATAGGTGTAGTAGATGTGATCCCAGTCGTCAGAGAAGAATCCGTCGTCGAAGAAATGCTCCTGCCGGTAGATGATGATCTGGAACGACTTGTAGTTTTTCAGCATCTCGGTCGAGGGGTAGTAGTGTATGCGGGCGCGGCCAGGATTGCTGCTGCCTACCACGGTGGCCATGCCGGCATTGGCTTGGGCTCCCGTAGTGTTGAACGTCCACTTACAGTCTTCGTTCCAGGCATTCTGCTTGATCTCGCCCACTTTGATGCGTCCCGTGCCATAGTCGACGAAGAGCTCGGCATGATCGGGGCTTGCCTTGATTTGACTACGGTCTTTGGTGTTAATGTACTTATCCTTCGGGTCGCGGAAGAGATTGACGGTGAAGTCGACGTAAGGCTTCTCGCGCGTCACAGTTCCCGTGCCGTCGTTAGTCTTGAAATATTTCCAGTAGCCGCCACTCAGATAGGCATCGTTGAGCCGGAACTTCTCCTGTTGGTCGCGGCCTGTATCAGCCGTCCAGCGCACGTCGTCGGTTGTCTGGTCGGTCATATAATACTGATGCCACAGGGCGTATGCATCGCTGGCGCAAATCATGTAAACGGCCAGCAACAGGGCTTTTAGTATTCTCATGATAAGATGTGTTTCAGTGGGTTATTTCGATGCTATTTCGGGTATGATAAGCTGTAGGATGTATGGGTTGGCCGTATTGCCGATGGTGGTGTCATTGCCGTACCAAATGTCGTGTGGAACAACAATTTCCGTGTCGCCTACATGTATGGTTATCTCTGTCTCTGAATCTGCCTGGCTGCCGGCGATAGTGAGATAGGCGAGGCCCTGCGTGTTGGTGGTGGCCGTGCCTCGCAATGTGCCGCCGATATAGACGCTTACCTCGGTATTGGGCATGGGGTTGTCGCCTTTCAGGGGCTGCATGACGATGGTCATGTTGTCGCTGTAGTCGTCGTAGTGGGTGGCGGGGACATTGCGGGCATTGCGAGCAAGAGGAGCGGCGGGGGCGTCCATGGAACGGTAGACGTAGCCGCAGCCTGGCAGCAGTGCCATGAGGGTGCCTTCCCACTCAGAACGTTCATTAAAGAAGGCTGAGTTGTAGCGGTCCTTCACATAGTCGTCATACTGCGGCTGGGGGAAGGCTTCGCTGAGTGCCAGCACATTGTGATAAGGCACACCTATCCAGTTCCATCCAAAGTGCAGGCTCAGCTGCCAATTGCCCTCAGGCTTGTTGCCGGCGATGGGTATCTGGACGTTATAGAGCGAGTAAATCTTATACATGACGCCTTTCTCAATCTTCTGCTTACACAGGTCTCCACCGAAGCGGTGCATGGCCGCTTTCTCGTCGAAATAGCTGTCGGAGAAGGAATCCTTTGTCTTGATGTTGGTGATGGTGTAGGCATAGGGAGCGAGCAGCTCTTCGATGGTTTTGTCGGTGTCGAGGTAGAATGACACCCAGTTCCATCCACTGGTCAGCTCGAGGTTCTGCATGAGTTGGTCGCCCGTTGTGAAGACCACGGGGTTGTCATAGCTGCCAACCATCTCATCGGACTTGAATGTGAGGCTGGTGACGGTGTTGCCGCTGGCATCGGTAAGGAGTACGTCACGATAGATGAATCCGTTTTTCTCGTTGTAGATGCGGAATGTGATATTTTCGTTGTCTTTGTTGCCATAGACCATGAGGTTGACGAATCCCGTCTCGGCTGTCTGTGTGCCGTTGGCCTGAACCTTGTTCAACGTATAGTCGGTATAGGCTAAGCCACGACAGTTGCCTTCGTCGTCGAAGGCACCGACAAGCACTCGCTGGTCGGTGCTCCATTCGCCGTCTTCGGTCTTCAGTCGGCCAATGACAACCATGTTGTTTTCATACATATTTGTTTGTACGCCCCAATGCGGCCTGTTGCCCTCTACCGTGACACGGCAGGTGAGGGAGGTGCTGATGCCATTTGATTCGGTGAGATGGAGGGTGATGTCGTTTCTGCCGATGGGAGCCGTGGGCAGGATGGTCATGATGATATTGTCCATGTTGCTGCTGGTGGTTCCCTCTGTCTGGCTCAACTTCACCCATGAAGGCTGACCGCTGAGGGTGAAGCTGTGGCCATCCTCAATAGAGATGGTGTAGAGCGTGTCGGTGGCCGTCTGGCCTTTCTGCAGGGTTATTTCGTCTGCCCTCCCAAAGACCATAATAGAGGAGAAGTCGCACTCCATGAGCCATGTGATGGTGTCGGAGGGGTTGCCGTATTGATCGGGCACGTCGAAGACGTTGAATCGATAGATGCGTTCGTGCATTTTTGGCAGGACGGCATCTTTGAAGGCGAAGTAAATCTCGCTGTCGGAGAGGACGAGCGAATAGTCGGCCTCATCAACAACGTGCGGATTGGCAGGTGTGTTGCCGTTGGGGTCGGTCACCTCGACGATGCGCACATTGGCAGCCTGAGAGATGGCGGCCTTGCGTATGGGCTCGTTGAAGGTGAGGTGAATGTCGTTGCGGTTTGTCAGCGTAAGAAATCTCGGGATGCTGCTGACGCTCATGGCCTGTGGGCTCTTGACATCCTGTACCAGGGTGATGATGTCCGACTCGCGGACCACGTCTTCATTGCCAAAGAGCGAGAATGTTTGTGCCCTCAGTTCGTAGGTGCCGTCGGCAGTGAACCGCATGCGCTGTGTAGGATTGCCATCGGCAGGGAAGGACAGCGCGTTGGGATATTCACTGCGGTAGGCATCGTTAATCCACGTCTGCGCCAATGTCCAGGTGTCGGTACCCTTGCGGCGGTATTGCAGACGGACGCCCTTCAGCCCGAGGAAGTTGCGGTCGAGATTGCGCAAGGTGACGGTGGCTGAGTCGACCTTGCTATTGATGACTGCCAGGTCGCTTTCTATGGTGACAGGCGCCGAGGTGGGAACGAAATGTGCCGTTAGCGTCTTCCAGTCGCTGTGTACGCGCAAGCTGTCGCCTTCCGACTGCAGGCGGAGCATGTAGCTGAAGTCGGTCACACTGCGGTCGCCCTGCTTCAAAACAAGCGTCTTCTTCACCTCTCCGTATGGAAGGAAGAATGAAAGCCCTGTCGAGGGTATGGGTTTTCCGTCGAGCATCATCTGTCCGCCCTTGAGGTCGTTTGCCGGATGCGGATAGAGGGTGTATTTGCTTGGTGACTGCGTCTCAGAGTTGTTGTAGAGATGGAGGTTGAAGAAGGCCGACTCGCCCGATGGCACATCGCTGACGTTGGCATTTTCTACTGAAATGTCGCACTTCTCAATGCGCATCGTGGCCTTGTCGAGTTCGGTGCCCTTGTATTCGCTGTGGTACTCCACCTTCGTGCCGCCCTCGTATGGACACATGGTCTGGCCGCCCTCGGTGATGAAGATGGGACCCCATCCCATGGTCGAGGGATAAACCGAGATGCTGAGGGCGGTGAGCGCATTCTTGTCAGTAATGGTATAGGAGACGGTGTTTTTCGTCTCGCTGATATCGTAGGACTTGATTGTGCTGCCTCTTGTACCCTTTGCCTCGAAATCGTATCCCCATCCCACTTTGTTCACCTCGTGCTTGTACTTGTTGCGCACGCCCCAGTTGATGGAGTTGGTCTCTGTCTTCCCGTCCCATTTCGTTAGGTATCCAGCCGAGGATGTAGTGAGAGACTGGGTGATGGTGTTTCCTCCGGAATAGCTGATGTTGGTGGCGTTGCCCTTGCGCATGGCCATCACCTTGTCCTCCTCGTTGAGTGCGATGATGTTCTCCCAGTTGGCGATGTTGGTATTGAACGACGAGATGGTGTCGACGTAGTGAGTGACGTCATCGGGTACTACGATGATGTATGATGCCTTGTCGGTTTTCGTAGGCTTGCTGAGGTCGGACGCCCAGACGTAGTCGATGAAGTTGTCGGGGTTGGTCTTGCCATACTTGTCGTCGCCCTTCTTATAAATGGTATAGTAGTGCGGCCGACTGTCGTGTATCTGCGAAGGCGGCGGCACGTCGTTCCAGGTATCGACATGCTCGAGCATGTTGTCTCGCAAGCGCTTCCATTCGGGAAGGACCTCGTTGACCAGATAATGCTCTGAGAAATTGTAGCTGGTGCCCAACTCCATGGCGCTGGTGATGCCTGTGCTGTCGGTGAGGAAGATGGTGCCGTCGTTCTTCTTCGTGAACTTGAGGTATCGTCCTTCGCCATAGTAGATGTTGACGCCATTGCCGATATAGGTGTCACCCTTGCGGCCTACATGGGCTGCATCGGTGGCGGTGCTGAACTTTTCAGAAACGGTGGTAATGATGGTGTTCGACTCGTCGTGCACCCTGGTCCATTTGCCCACCTCGCCCAGTTTGAGCGTGTTTCTGGCATCGACCTCGTTGGTGCCCATCAGCACCGCATTCGCCACGATGCCTCCTTCCTTGAACTTGACGTATGTACCTGTGGTAATGGTGGCGACGTACTTCTCGCTGGCGCCCCATGTGCTTGAGGTCTGGTCATAGTCAGTCTTGATGGTGTCGTTCTGTAGTGTCGCTGACGAGCCTGAGCCTCCCGGGTCGCGCAGCACGAAGGAGGGCTTGTCGGGGCCTTTTGTCAGGAAGCGTGTTCCCGTGAGCAGTGAGCCAATGATATATCCCTTGAGTGCCCCCTCTTTCTGCGGAGCGGGCCCTTCCCATAGCGTCACCTTCCTGTTGGACTCCAGATTGATGGTCATGGGAACGGAGCGGTCGCCGCTGAAGTTCGGCGCTCCGCATATCCAGGTATAGACCACCGCCCCGTCTTCGGGCAGCGTGATGTCTACGTTGCTGGACTGCAGGCGGTCGCCCGGCTCATAGCTCTTGCCGTTATAGGTAAGTGCCGAGTCGGCCACGATGGCACATGAGCTTAGCGAGTTGTTGACATGAATGATGCCATCAGGCGGCAGCATCTTATAAGTCTTTGCCAAGGTGCCGTCGGTGTCGTAGTAGTCGTATTGCTCCTGCGCATAGATTTTCATGGTGTAGCGCTTGCCTTGCTGGAACACTGGCCGGTCGGTGTACTTATACGCCTTGAAGTCGCCTTCCTGCAAGTTGGGGTTGGCCTCGGCCTCGGCAGCCGTCACCGTGTCGAGGAGGCAGATGAACTTCTCGTCGTCGTCGGGGTCTTCTACCTCAAACATTCCGAAGGCCCCTTCGGGTACTCCGCTCTGTGCGACGAAGATGGTGGGATTGCGGCGATAGGCCATAAGCAGTCGGGCCTGAGCCTTGTACTCCAGCTTCTGGTCGTCGGTTCTCAGCGTATCAGCCCACTGGGCGGGTTTCTGGCGTGCATCGATGGCAGGCAGGTTGTCCTTGAAGAACTTCTCATCGTTGTAAGGAGCCCCTTTGGGGAAGGTGATGCTCTTGATGACATAGCGCAGCGGGGGCAGCATGGCCGAGAACTCACCCGTCTTCGGGTCGGTCTGTATGACAATGTCGGTAGGCGCATCGGCCGGATAGTAGCTACGGCTGTTCATGTTGTCGTCGCTGGTGGGGATGGGTGTCTGCTTTCCCGATGGCATCCTGTCGGCATTGAGATTGAAGCGATTGTTGGCTTCTTTCTCAAGGCAGAGCGTCATGGTGGCCACGCCGAGGCGGTTGACGGTGCGCCTGAAGCCGAGTGGCTCGGTAGCAGCATCGGCACCGCCGTTGATGCGTCCTGCCACATTGACGAGCGTGGAGTCAGTGAAATTGATGATGCCAGCCTCGAGGAACTCGACAGTTCCCGTCTCGGGATAGCGGCTCAGCACATGGTCGGTGCGCACGGCTTGTATGGCATGGCTGCCTATGGGCACGCTGATGGTGAACTGTCCGTTGGCATCGGTCATGACGGGTTGGTTGTTCATCATCACGGTGCTGCCATCTATCTGGAAGGTCACGCTGTCTACGGGAATATCGGTGTTCAGATAGCTCACCGTTCCCCGATATTCGAAGCTTGACTGATCGGTGAAGTCATTGTTGTTGAGCGACAGCGACTGCTTGCTCACAAAGCCGTTGAGTGTTGACGGCATGAACTCGTGCAGCGTTTTCTGCGGCGTGATGGTATAGTTGGTGCCGGTGCCGGTGAATGGTACGCCTCTGATGGTGTATTCGCCGTTCTTGTTGGTGATGCCGTAGAGTGAGAGCTGGCTGGCGGTGGGCACCCAGGTGTCGGGCTCCACGTTGACGTCTATCACGGGATGTCGCTGGTTCTTCACGCCTCCTGTGCAGGAAACGTCGAAGGCATGGCGCGACAGTCCCTCGTCGAGAGGCCAGTAGACTGCCAGCCCGGTCTCCAAGCCACTCAATGTGCGGTTGAAGGTGGTGGCCGTCTCCTTGGCTGAGAGCACGCGCGTCCAGAGCCTCATCTCTCGCAGATAGCCCTGGAACTGCTGTCCGCCCAGCGCCAGTGCTACTTCGTCCTTGTCGTCATAGTCGTCGTTCCACACATGGTCTGTCAGCGTGATGCTTTCCGTGTGGATGGTGTCTCCGTTGAGGGTAAACCGGGCAGTGTTGCCGTCGATGGCAAGGGTAATCTGATTGTAGCGCTTGGTGGACAGCGTCTGAGTGAACGGCTGCGAGCCGAGCTGCAGCGTAGCCGTAGAGTCGTTGCTGTCGACCAGCAGGCTGCTGAGCCCTGGCACGGTGACAACGGGCTGACGCACCATGCCTGGCAGCGGATGCACATAGAACTGCAAGGTGAACGGCTGCTGCTTGCAGGCCAGGGCACGCATGTCCTTGCCAGTAGTCTTCCAGCTGATGGTACCGCCATTGCTGATTTTCTGGCTGTGGCTGACGATGCTCACCTCCTGGTCGTCTTCTTGTGGCGTCAGGAGTATTGTCACGCCTTCCACGCTGCTGCCCGTTCCATAGCTGACGCGACCGCTGATAATGCCTTTCGACATGCAGAAGCCCGTCTCGCCTTCGCTGTTGCTAAAGGTGAGGGCCGACTCTTCTGCAGCACGCCTCTCGCCGCTGTCGCCCATGTCAAATGCACGGCTGTCTGTCTGGCACCCCTCGGTATAGGCTTCGACGCGATAGTCATAATACTGCCCGGCATCGACGTTCTTGTCCTCGTAAGCATAGCGGTCGGCGGTGCCTTTCTCGGTATGGATGGTGACATACTCATCGGTACTGTTCACCGGCCGGCGCTGTATATAATAGGTAGTAGTTATGCTGCCTATCTGCTTGGCCTGCCAGGTGACCATCACCGAATGCTCGCGATCACCCTTCGACACATCGAGCTTCGTGACATGCGAACGCTCCAGCACACTCATACGCACCGGCTCGCCCTCCAAGAGGTTGTCTAAACCCACATCATCGTTCTTCGCGTAGGTACTCACCTTGTATTCATAGACGGTGCAGGCATCGACGTTACGGTCGGTATAGGTGACGGTGGTCTTGCCGTCGTTGTTGATGCTCAGCGTCTCTATTTTCTTCCATTGTTCCTCGCCTTCGATGCGGCGGTACACGTCGTAGTTCTGCTTCGACTCTTTCAAAGGCAGCTTGGAAGGCGTTATCTGGAGGGCAATCTTGTCGGTCACCGACTTGTCCTGCACCACGTCGATGGTCATGCTTGGCGTGGTGACCACTTGCGTGGTTCTCACCACCAGTCCTCTCGACAGCTTGTTGGTGTCTTTTTCATAAGGGCGGGTGTCTACATTGTCAGCACCCACAAAGGGCAGCTGCAGGAAGGCGTAGGTATATCGCTTGTTGTAGGCAGCTATTTTGTCTGTGAACTCCGTATTCCATCCATTTCCCATATATCGGTTGCAAACGTATTTCCAGTCGGCATTGTCAAGACTGGCCTCGGCCGTCTCGCTGTCTTCCGGCGACTCGGCACGATAGACATAGACATAATTTAAGACTTCCGATCTTGGATGCCACGACAGTTTCACTTCACCTGTGTTGGTGTCGGCATAGGCGAAGGGAGGCGTTTGGTCCCTGAATCTGATTTCCAGCGTCCTGTCCTCGCTGGGCCAGTTGATATTGAATCCACATCTCATGGTGTCTCCTCTGTACAAGTGTGTGCCCTGACTGTAAGCCACCTCAGCATTATCCACCGCTTCGACCTGGAACTTCTCTGATGGTCTGTACCACAGCCAGAAGTCGCACAGCCCCTTACTTGGCAGATTGTAGTAGTAGGCGGTTCTCTTGTCATTGGCTCTCACGTTGGCAAAGCCTCCGGTCCAGTCGCAGCCCGCAATCTGGCAGCCATACCTGAAGTCGCTTGTCACTTTTTCCCTGATCGGCTGCAGGGCTGTGCAGTAGTCGATATTGAAAAGTCGCTGATCGCCAAAGGTGGCTTCCACCTCCGTCATGGACCTATACCTAACCGTGACGGGCGATGGCTTGTAATAGTCAATCTGGCAGTTGATGATATAGCTCACCCTGTATTCCATTAGGGTGTTATGCTGCATAGGGTCATTCTCTATCTTCAGGCGGAACGCGACGGGCTTTCCGTCGGCACTCTGAATCATCTTGGCAGAGGGCACGTAGAAGAACGGCATCGTCTGCGCCATCCGCTGCTCGTCGGTGATCATGGTGGTGAAGAACGTACCGTAGTTCTGGCTCTCATCGGGGTCGTTCTTCGTTCTGTAGAACTGTGCCGACATGGTGCCATAGTTGGTATGCCAATCACCTATGAAACACTCAATGGTGCCTATCTTGTGCCAGCGATTATCCCACTCCACGTAGACCGACGACGAGACATCCTGGTCTCGACCGCGTAATGTGAACTGAAAGTGCTTCAGCCGCATACGAAGGTCTACGTAGGGACAGAAGCGTGTCACGCGGGTGTTGCCAGTGCGCAGCTTTACAAACTGGTCAAACAGGTCGTCCCAGCTGCTATCGGATTTCAGCCTCCAGGAAACTTCCAGCGTAGCCTGGTCTTCAAAGATATCGCGGGTCTGCACCAAGTCTTCGCTCGCCCAGACACCGGTGGCAGAGAACAGCAACAGCATCGTTGCGATAGCTTGTTTCAATAGATGTTTCATATCTTCAATATTTATGTTCAGATTGTTATTGGTATTTTATGCTAAGTTTTCGGTTGGAAGAGAGAGGTAAAAGACACCATTCAGTTCACGTCCTCCCAGCTGAAGCCAGTGTCATTACTCACCCCCATTGTTTTGTCAGGTGTCTCATGCGTTTGCGAAGCGCAAATCATTTGCATCTGAGCCACTTTTATCCATTCGGTTTTAGGCGTTGTATAATTCTTTTTCATCCTGTAGTCCTCCATCATTTAATTATGAATTTGTATCCGTTCTGTATGTGCAGTCCCTTCTGCTGTGGGTCCATGCGGCGTCCCTGAGCGTCGAACGACGGCTTCGAGGGGTCGTACATCACCAACGCTCCATCGCGAGTCATCACAGCATCAATGCCCTCCGTCTCGTCGTCAAGTAAGCCGATGCTCAGCGTGGCGCGGCTTGCTGAACCTAAGTGGAGCAGACATTTGCCGGCAGGCAGCGCATTCCCAGCCGTCTCCATCGCGCTTGTGACAGCATGCACATAGTCATCCTTTTTCGAAAGAACATAGTCGCCAACTTGTATGGGGGTCGATGATGAAGCTGAACCTTTGAGCAGATTGTCTAAGACGTAGTCGAATTGGCTGATTGGATCATAGGTACTTGAAATGTCACCAAAATCGGTGAACGTCTTAATAAAATGCTCCTTTTTGCTCCCCCATATCCAGATAGGTGTATTGGCAGGGACAACACTGATGTGCCTAAGATAAACAATACCGTTTTCCAAATCTCCTGCCACAGCCTTGAAAGCATAGCAAGCGTCTCCTGGGTCTGCTTGGGCCGATGAGTAACTGCTGTTGAAATACAGATTTTTATCCGACACGAGCGAGATCCAATAAGAGTTGTCTCCCTCAGCTGTTCCAGTCAAATCAATTGTTACAGTCCCCAAACCATCCGCATGGGAAACACCCAAACTCATGGCAGCAATAAATGTAAATAGTAGTTTTTTGATTTTCATGTTGATTATAATGTATTACAATAATTATTTGAGACTATAGTTTTTCCCTCTCTCAGACCAGTAGCCCTATGTTGCCAAAACAATAGCAACCAGCCTTCAGTTCCGCAAGGTAGACAACAAACAATGTGAGCCTGAGGCCTTTCTTGGGCGCTGCAAAGTTACGAATAATTCTTTAAACGCCATCGTCTTTATCGCTTTTTTTTCATTCATGCTGCGTTCTTATCCTGATAATGCCAATGTTTAAAGGAGTTTAATAAATTGTCAGCATAGTTTATCTAAGTTTAAAAACGGTGCCAAATTGTCTTCTGACAGGGACATTTTGGCATCGTTTGCTCGTATAGGCACACAACTTGCATGTTCATAGGTGAAAGCCGATGCGAAAGGCCCCGGGCCGGCGAACTTGCCTGGGAATAAGCAGAGGCGATCAAAAACATACGTTAAACTAAAAAGTATAATTAGGAGGTAAAAGTTATGTTGAACGGATTGATGAAAAACAATGGTTGGTTCCCAACAATGTTTGATGATTTCTTTAACACTGATTTTATGCCTCGTGCCAACAGTACAGCACCCGCAGTCAATGTCAAGGAGAGTGAGAAGGCCTACACAATGGAACTTGCAGCTCCAGGCATTAAGAAAGAATATTGCCGCGTAGGCATCAACGACGAGGGCAACCTCACCATCGCCATTGAGAACAAGCAAGAGCACAAGAATGAGGACAAGCATCATCACTATCTGCGCCGCGAGTTCAGCTATTCGAACTATGAGCAGAACTACTTGCTGCCTGATGACGTGGCCAGGGACCAGATTTCTGCCAAGGTCGAGGATGGCATCCTGACCATTACGATGCCGAAGACCGAGCCACAGCAGAAGGTCACTAAGGCTATCGAGGTGTCATAACCGCGAATTCTGATTTCACACATAGAGGGAGCAGCGTCCATAGTGGGCGCTGCTCCTTCTTTCGTATCGCGCTATACTTTCATAAACATCATCTTGGTGCCTTTAACGTCGGAACTGAAATTCATGCCGTGGTCGATGCCCATGTCTCGGGCAATGGCCAGCGCATCTTGGTTGGCTCCGATCATTTCCAACCATACTTTCTTAATACCTGTTTGAACACGGGTTCATCAGAGATTGAGGCAAACAAGAGCATGCATGTACGTAGTTTCATCACGCCTAAGTTGCTGAAGATTTCAAATATCGGCTTGTCTATTTCCAATAGAACCTGCGCCGCCTTAATGAGTCTTTCTCTTAATATTGGGCTCGAAGTATGCTTTTGCCTCTTCAAGCCCTACGTTACTGTTGTTTTTTTCTTCTGCCATATTTTTAAGTTTAACCTCGCATTATATATTGCCAGAAACTCAGAAAAGGTAAACAACTAACGTGTCAGAATTCAAGGCGGAAGCCTTTTTCTTTCATCTCGTTGTAGCTCTCCGGGTTGAACTTATAGAGGAATGCCACTTTCTTGTTGGGCATGGGGAGCGTCTCGTCAAGCTGGGTCAGTATGCCCAGTTTCAGCATCTTGTTGCTGAAGTTACGACGGTCGAACTTCACGCTGAGAATAGCCTCGTAAAGGTGCTGCAGCTGGGTCATGGTGAACTTCTCCGGCAACAACTCGAAGCCGATGGGCTCAAAGTGAATCTGACGGCGCAGCTCATGGGTGGCCTCCCGCAGAATCAAGTCATGGTCGAATGCCAGCGACGGCACCTTGTCGAGCGGGAACCACTGGGCTTTGGCTGCATCGTCGCCAGCCTTTACCTCGCTGAGACGCACCAAGGCGAAGTAGGCAATGGTGATGACTCGCTCACGAGGGTCACGATTCACCCCAGAGAAGGCATGAAACTGATGGATGTAGGCATCCTTCAGGCCAGTCTCTTCGTACAGTTCGCGCTTCGCACCTTGCAGGGCAGTCTCGTCCATTTTCAGGAACCCACCGGGGAATGCCCAACGTCCCTTGAACGGTTCAATGCCACGCTCTATCAACAGGACATTGAGTTTTGTCCCGTCGAATCCGAAAATCACGCAATCCGTGGTGACACACGGATGCGGATATTTGTAAATGATACTTTAGTTCTTCCATGTCTTTTGTTTTAAGTATTAAGTTTTATGCAGCCTGTCATCTTATTTATAATAAATCACAAATCTTGGGGCAAATTTAACAATAATTCCGCAATTATTCGTATCTTTGCAAACAAAATTTGCGAAAACAGGTTTCACCTCGGCAAAAAGCGAGCTTTGATGATGGACAGAAGAGATTTTATCAAGAAAGCAACGATGGCGGCTGCTGGAGCGGCGGTCGTTTCGCCTGTGTCGGCTATGATAAACGGCGTGGCAGGTGTCAAGACACCGAAAGTGTTACTCATTAACGGCAGTCCGCGAACCGACGGCAACACGTTCTGCTGTTTGAAGGAGATTGAAGCGACGCTGCAAAAACACGGTGTGGAGTCGGAGATTGTCCAGATTGGCCGCAAGCCTGTCCGCATGTGCATCAACTGCGGCGGTTGCCGACAGAATAATGGGGCAGGCTGTGTGTTCGATGATGACATGTGCAGCGTGATGACTGAGAAGATGAAAGAATCAGATGCGCTCATCGTCGGTACGCCCGTCTATTACGGTCAGCCTAACGGCGGCATCCTCTCGCTGATGCAGCGGCTGTTCTTCTCGGCGGGCCATCTGGTGCAGAACAAGCCCGCAGCGGCGCTGGCCGTCTGCCGTCGCGGCGGTGCTACTGCCACGCTCCAGACGATGAACATGATGTTCGAGATGATGAACATGCCCGTGGTGACCTCGCAGTACTGGAACATTGCTTACGGGGCTGGCAAGGGCGAGGTGAAGCTCGACACTGAGGGCATGCAGACCATGCGGACGCTGGCCACGAACATGGCCTTCCTGCTTCAGAAGATACATGCCGACGGCAATCCCGCTCCCCAGCGTGACGAAAGGCCGACATTCATGAACTTTATCAGATAACTTCACAAAGGTTTTTAACTTGCCAGACTTGAATCATTTTTCTTTACAAAAGTAAAAAGTAAGGACAACGAGAATTGATGAGAATTCACCAAATGCACATTTGGCCGAAAATTTCGAAAAAACGAGGGGCGTTCGCTATTTTGCTGACTGATAGCTGTTTAAGGCTTTTAGGCATTTGTGGCGAGCCTCCCCGCTGAAAAATCTAGGCTCCGCAGAAAAATTCCCAGCCTGGGAATTTTTCTGCGGAGCCTCTTTTTGAGTCTAAATGAGCTTGAAAAATTCGCAAACAGGTCAGTGGTGACGCCAAAAAGCTGCACATTTTCCGGAAAATGCGCAAATTCTCTCGTTTCTGATGTCTGAATGAGGCTGTGAAAGTCCGTGGCAAACGAAAACGAGGTACGTTTTTCAGTGTCGAGGCTACCCTCATTCTTTCCAGAATGAGTTTTTTCAGAGACCTGTTTTTAGGGTAAAAAATCTTTATATTTTTGTCATTCCGAACAGATGCCATTAGCAATACCTATTTCTTGCTAATCTACTTTTGTTGGTCATCATGGGTGTGCCATCTTTAAAAACACTCGTTTTTAGGTATTGCGCACCTTTTTTATTTGCTGTACCTTTGCACCGCAAATTGGAAGATTATGAGAACAACGACGATTCCCACAGAGATAAGGGCTGCGAGTAAGCGAGGGCAGAGTGAAGCTCGCTTCGACTCTGCCGAGCGTCAGCAGTCTCGAGCAGCGCTCAAGGTGCTGATGAACCACATCTACGAGCTGAACAAGGGCGTTCGCCATATGGTGCTGTTCACCTGCAAAAAGAAGTACAGTAAACTGGCCATCCAGCGACTGGAGAGCCAGGGCATTCCGTACCTGCTGCAACCCGTCGGACAGCAGAACCTGAACGTGTATTTCGGTCGGCGTGAGTGTCTGGAGGCCATCCGGCTCTTCGTCACTCGTCCGCTGAACCAGCTCACGCCAGAGGAGGACTTCATACTTGGCGCCATGCTTGGCTATGACATCTGCGCACAGTGCAAACGGTACTGCAAGCGCAAGGACTGTGCAAGCCGAGGGCAGAGCCAAAATTGTTTGGGCTTTGCCGAGGTGCTGCCTGTTCTCGCCGATCCAAGGCAAGGGACAATGTGAGGGACAATGCCAAGGCAAGTGCGAAGAGTGCATCAATAGGAATTAATTACTTCTTTAGAATAAATCATAAAATGAACGCAACAATTGTAATCTATGGTTCCTCTACAGGAACCTGCGAGGCCATCGCAGAGAAGATCGCCTCTAAATTGGGCTGCGAGGCCATGAACGTACAGGACCTGACAGCCGACATCGTGGCCGCCAGCCAAAACCTCATCCTCGGTACCTCGACATGGGGTGCAGGAGAATTGCAGGATGACTGGTACGACGGACTGAAAACGCTCCAGAGTGCTGATCTCAACGGCAAGACCATTGCTATTTTTGGCTGTGGCGACTGCTCATCTTATAGTGACACCTTCGTAGGCGGCATGGGTGAACTCTATAACGGTATTAAGGATAGCGGTGCTAAGTTCATCGGCAGCGTAGAGACTGATGGCTACACCTTCGATGACTCCGAGGCTGTAATCGACGGCAAGTTCATCGGCCTGCCCCTCGACGACATCAACGAGGACGACAAAACCGATACCCGCATCGAGGCCTGGGTCGCTGCCATCACCCCCAATTTATAATCACAGGTAAATAATTCATAAAGTATTTGTTTAGTTTGTGAGGTGGTTAGTCGGTGACGATCAGCCACCTTTTTTGTAGCTTTCGCCGTTAATGCGTTCTTCAAGACCGCGCAATGATAAGGCAGTTGACCTGATAGAGCATATCGTTGCTTCATTTATACAGTTGTGCCCAATTCCCGGGCCTGATAATTCTCTGTTGTTGAAATCAAGTTTGTTCATGGTTCATCTGTTTGAATTGGTGCTGCAAAGATACAGCACCACACGACCGGCGGGGGCGATATACCAGCATTGAAAGGATAATGGTTTAGTAAAATAAGGGGGAGGACGTTTTCTCAGGGTATGCTGAAGCCGATGTTCTCCACATGGTTGCCCACGTACATGGGTATATAGTCGGCTGTGGCGTACCATGCCGGCTTGCCTTCCATCTTGTCGTGCAGCAGCCGTCCGTTGATCTTGATGCCCTCGAAGGTGACGCCCTTCACCTTGCGCTCCTCGCTGTAGCCGTTGACGATGGAGAGGTAAGGCTGATGGCCCTTGTAGCGGATATTCCTGAAGGTGACATTCTCCACGCCGCGTCCAGGGGCTGTGCAGTACTTCTGGTTGTAGCCCACCTTCACCTGAAGGATGCTTCCCTGTTCAATCTGCTCGATACGTATGTTGTCGAAGGTGACGTTGCGCACGAGGTTGTTGTCGCCACAGTTGATGGCCAGACAACCCTGATAGTCGACCTGCGGCTCTGCCTGCCCGAGTATGTCGATGTTCTCGTAGTGCAGGTTCTCGATGGTGTCGCCTCGCTCTGCATTGCCGTGGATGCCGATGAAGATGGGGTGAGCCACGTCGGCCCAGAGTGTGGCGTTGCGCATGGTCACATTGCGGCAGTTGCCGAAGAAGCCCTTGCGCGAGGCGTAGGCTGTGGTGCAGTCGTCGGAGTTGCGACAGAACACGCGGTCGTAGAGCACGTTCTGCGAGGCGAAGACGTTCAGCCCGTCGCCCCAGGCGGGATGTGAGATGCTCTTCACGTTGCGCAGGGTGACGCCGTCGGATGCGCCCACGGGACATGTGTTCACCGTCAGTCCGTCGATGAGCACATTCCGTGAGCGATGCACATGGCAGCCTTCGTAGCCCCTCTGCGGACGGGCTATGCCGCGTCCCAGGATGCTTACGTCGTGGGCATCGTGGTGCCGTTAGATGGGTCTTTGATGCCGATGGTGAGCGTAGCGCCTGTGACGTTGACAGCAATCGAGAGACGGGCATAGCCGGCATTAGCGGCCATGCGGTTGCGCTGGGTGTCGAAGTCGCTGCCTGCACAGCTTTGCTTCACCACGGCCCTCGATGTCTTACCGCCGCTTGTGGCATAGAGGTAGCCGGTGTTGGCGCCTTCGCCGTTTGCCAGCTGGCAGCTGACGGTGTATTCGCCGTCGGGCAGACGGCTGATGGTCTGCGAGAAATCGAAACCTGTGCTGTGCCACACCTCCACGGCTCCGTTGAAACGCTGGTTGCCCCAGGTGCCGGCCATGTTCCAGCCCGTGCCGTCGATGGTGGCGAAGTCGGGATTGACGATGAGGCCTGTGGCGTTGATGGGATAACTGCCATCGCCCATGAGGCGCAGCGCAAAGCGGTATTCCGTGCCCCTGTAAGTGGCAGTGAGCTCGGTGTTTTCCGTCAGACAGCCTATGACACATGTTCCTCCTATCGTCCCGTCGTTCCACAAGATGTCGGAAGCACTGGCATACGAGGGGATGGCCAAACGCATCTCGACACGGCTTCCGGGCAGGAGTTCTGCCTCATCGGTAAACACGCCGTTGATAGTCTGCCGAGCCTCTACAACATGGATGTTGAAGCGGCTCTCGCTGACGGCTCCGCTCTGGTTGGCATACTGGCAGAGATAGGTGCGCGAGGAGGTAATGGCGGGAATGGTGACCGCGCTGCCCTTCGCACCGTTGTCGAGGTAGCCTGTGCCGTTGCCCAGATTGAGCACCCTTCGGCTGCCCATCTCTATGACCGATGCCTGATTCATCACTTTGGCTGTAATGCCCGACACGTGGTCGGTCACATTCTTGCCATCCACATTTTCAAAGTTGAAACGCATTACCAGATGCTCTTCTGCTACAGCCTGTACTGCCATCAGCAGGAGCAGCACAACGATAGTTTTGATTCTCTTCATTAGTCACTTGTAGTTTTTTCCAATTCTGCTGCAAAATTAGTGTTTTTTCTGCATACTCACGTTTATCTTTTGTTCCAATTGCGCTGTTGCAAGCGTACAAATGGCAGAAAAGCACGTTTCAGACATACAATTTGAACGTTTCAAGCAGTTGTCTTGATAAAAAATAGCAATGATATAGCAGTTGACCCTTTGCAGAAAGGATTCATGCGCAGCCATCCCCTCCCTTCAAGGGGAGGGGCAGGGGTGGGGTCTGTAATGTCAGTAATGCTCTTTGCTGCCACTCCTTCGCTGCCACTTCTTTGCAGCCCACTCTTCGCTGAAACTTCTTCGC
>JAEEPZ010000037.1 GCA_016285055.1 Prevotella sp. | reverse complement strand
CACTCTTCGCTGACAGGATATTACTGATATTACAGACCCCACCCCTAACCCCTCCCCTTGAAGGGAGGGGATGGCTGCGCATGAATAGGTCAACTGCTATATCATTGCCTTAATTAAAGCGCCTTAAAAGGTTTTAGCGGACAGAAGTGGGGGGGAATCAGAAGTCTATCTTCAGACCGAAGGGGACACTCGGAGCAAAAGGATGCTCAGTGTTCCAGGTGCTGACGCTATTGCCACTGTAGAAGAAATGCTGCACGCTGGGTTCAGCGAAAAGGCTGACGTGGGGTGCAAGCTGATACTGCAGCCCCACTCCCATGCCTGCCGACATTTGGAGTCCCGGATGCAGGCGCTCGGTGGTGTATTCTTCCTTGTGGCCGTCGGGCATGAGATAATAGCTGTTGCGTGTGGAACGCAGCGGCAGATGCAGCGTGACACTGGCCTTAGCGTAGAGCTGCAAGCGCTTAGCCAGCTGCCAGTGATAAGAAGCGCTGAAAGGCAGACCGAGGTATTGCACCGTCTGATGCTGCCGCTGGCTTATGTAGCTGTTGCCGATGCTGAAATCGCTCTTCATACGCGAATAGCTCAGGCCTGTACCCACCTGCCAGTGCTGCCCGATGCGCCGTTCCACAGAAAGGCTGACAGTGAGCGGGAAGTGGTGAGTGGCGAATGAGTCGCAGACCACTGGGTTTGTGTCTGCATCAGCGAAAGGCAGCTGCATGGTGCCACCATTGTCACCTATGGCGCTGTAAGCCATTTCTACAGTCCAGGAATGGTCAGGCTTATCCGTGATTTCCTGATTAAAGGAAATGTCGGGCGCCTCCATTCCCTGCCCTTCCGCTCGGCTCTGCCGCTTGCTACCGAAGGGACGCAAGAAGGGAGGGGCGGGGGGTGGGGTCTGTATTTCAGTCTCAGCCATGTCATTCGTTTCCTGTTCATCATCAAGGGGGAGATTACAGACCTCACCAATGTCTCCTCCCCTTCTTGCGTCCCCTCGGCAGCAAGCGGCAGATCCGAGCGGAGAGCAAGGAGTAGCTGCGCCAGCATACTCATTTCCTCTAACCTCCTGCGCAGCCATTTCACGCCCCTCAAGAGTAGACGCTGGCTCCTGCGTAGCCATTTCATGCATCTCAAGGGGAGGGGTCAGGGGTGGGGTCAGCATTTTTCCTGTCTCCAACGAGCCATGAAATTTCCACCACAGCCCAAAGGGCAAAACAACAGCCAACAACAGCAGCAACAGAGGACGCAGCCAGTGACGCAGCAGATCCTTGGCATGGAAGAGCTGCGACGACGAGCTGTGAGGCTCGATACGCAACAGACTGGCAATCTCCTGATGACTCAGCCCCTCAATGACCGACAGACGGAACACACGCCGGTAACCATCGGGCAGCGCGTCGACGGCAGCCATGATCTCCTGCATGGCCAATGTCGTTTCAGCCCGATTATTTTCAGTAGGCGGCTGCAACATTCCTGATGTACAGGAGGACAAGGAAACTTCCTGCCGTTGCTTCTGCTGGCGCAGGTAGAGGAGGGCGACATTGCGTGTGACGGAGGTAAGCCAGGCACCGACGCGCGCTGTGTCCTTCAGCTCGCCCATCTTATTGATGATTAGAAGAAAAGCGTCGTGCAGCAAATCGTCAGCCACCGTTTCATCGTGAACATAGCGCAGACAGACACTGCGCAGCTGTTCGCGAGTAGCAGTGTACAGCAGGGCAAAAGCCTCATGGTCGCCCTGCTGACAGCGTTCTGCTATTTGCTGCAACTGCATCGATACTTGATATTTAAGACAACAAGGATCGCTCGGCTTGGCCGCTTTGCCCTGCAAAAATCTGTTTTATTTTACGACGACCTTGCGACCCGCCACGATGTAGATGCCCTTCTTGAGGTGAGTGGTGAGAGGCGAGTGGCGAGAGGTGACTTTACGGCCCTGCAGGTCGCAGACTTCATTGTCCATTATACATTGTTTATTGTTCGTTAGCGCAGCACCAATGGCCGTAGCATCGCCAGGCTTGCCGCTGCTGCCCCAAACGCTGTCGGAGATGCCCAGGCGATGGTCGACGCCATCAATGGACAGCATGTAGGCGTGGAAGGGAGCGACGATGTTTTCGGCATCGCCCTGCAGGAAGCTGTTGCTGCCTGCGTTGAAGAGGTAAGCGTCGGGCGACAGCTGCAGGGCGACGGTGGTGCCCACGAAGTCGATGCCGGAGCCTCGCACAATGGCCTCACCCGTCATGGGCACCTTCAAGTTCTCACCGATGAAGAGCAGGCTGGAGCCTATATAGACGCCGAGAAGATAGGGCTCGTAGGGCAACATCTGCTGCAGGCTCACCTCCTCGATGCAGAGCGAGTCGCCCATGTTGCCACGATAGCGCAGCACCTTCAGCATGTCGGGGTGAAGCATCTCTGCTGCGCCGTTGATGTCGTAGAAGCTGACGGAAGTGGGGTGGAACGGCAGGACGAGGGTCTCGGAATAGCCTCGTCCGCGCAGCTCGTCGTCGGCATTGTCGTAGGATGGCGTCATGATGTAGCTGATGAACTGCGTATGAAAGGCTAACGGACAGTAGTAGTCGTGGTTCTCCTTCAGCCTGATGTTGCCGGCCTCCAGGCCACGCACTATGTTACGACTGTCGTCCAAGCCTGCGGGCACGTTGTCGAGCAGGTCGAGATAGTAGAGGCAGTTGGGGTTGGCCTGCGACGCGTCGACGGAGAAGACGGTGTTGAACAGGTGCTGGCCGCGCAAATCGACGGCGACGGCCTCCTCGGGCACCGTTAGCTGCCGGTCGTCGCTCTCAGGCAGCGACAGCACCGTGCCGTCGGCCGTCCAATACATGTTCGTGCCGCTCAGCGTGGTGAAGCAGAGCGAGTCGATCAGCTCCAGGCCATGCGCCGTGCTGTAGGCGGCCTTCAGCGCATAGCGGGCGCCGTCGCGAAAGACGGCGTCATAGCTGAAATTGGCGTCTCTCTTGCCCCCACTCCACAGCATATAGTTCACACGCTGGGTGAACAGCCGCTCGCCGGTGTCGTGGTCCTCTAAGAAGAGCACGATGCCCTCATCGCCCGTTCCGTGATGGTTGCTGTAGTAGTCCACATCGTTGTTCTTCACACGGGCCCACCCATGTATATGGCTGCCATAGATCACATTCTCGCCGTCGCGCTCGGTGAGCATGTCGAGCGAGAAGGAGGCGCTGAAATCCAGTTTCCTGAACGGAGAGACGCTGACGTCGATGGAGGCCAACAACTGCTCACCCTCGGCGTCAGTGGCCATACTGAGCGTCAGGTTGCCCTCGGGCAGAGTGACATACAAGTCGAGAATACTTAAAAACTGTGGCTCCACGCTGACCAGCGTGTCGACAAAGACCGTGTGTCTGCCATCGGTGTGATTGTCGGCCAGAAGAAAGAGCCGCCCACTGAAGTCGCTGTCAGTGTTGTTGCGTAAATAGACGACAATGTTCTGGGTGAGCTGCGCAATATTGTTGCCCCGAATCACAAGGGAGTCGCACGACAGCAAAGAGCCGTTGTCGGCGGCCGCACTGGCAGCAACGGCCAGCAGCAGGATGACGATGGAAAGGAAAAACTTCTTCATATTGTGTGATTTACTTTATTGAGCCCACTTTTTATTACTTTATTCTGCGGCCTTGCAGGTCGTAGTAACGGTTATTGGTTTTTTCACGGTTATAGGGTGCGATGCCCACCATGTCCTGCACGCCGCTGAACGACCACCGCGCAGTGAGGACGGCGGGCCGGGCGGTGAAACTGGGCGTCTCGGGGCGGCGGTCGTGCTGACAGGCGTAGTCGAAAGCCTCGGCCATGCTGATACGGCCGTCGCCGTCGGGGTCAGAATGGACGGGCTGTCCCTGCTCGTCGTGCTGTGCGACGGCGCAGGTCCAGTGATAGACGAACTCGTCGTAAGGGCGGTCCTTGCACGACCACGACATCTGGTCGGCGGCGCAGGCGGCGGTGATGACGCGACCCTCAGCCTGCAGCGAAGCGACGAAAGCCCCGGCATAGCACTGGCCCAAGAGGATGCTCATCGTAGCAGGATGGCACTGGTTGACCATCGCGGCCAACTCGTCGGGCATAAGCTGTTCGTTGCCCCACAGCCACAGATGCACGCCGCCATCGGCATCGCGCTCGCCATGGTCGGTAATAAATATAAATAGGTGATCGTTGGAGGCCAGACGGGCAGACAGCCGGCGGAAGGCATCGCTGACGTTCTGACGCGTGGCGGCAAGCGTGACATCGGGCTGGCCGTCGCCGTCGAGGTCGGTTGGCGACGAGGCAAAGCCCGTGGCCCCGTAGCAAAGCATGTCGTTGGCGGGGTTGTCGCCATCGGCCATCAGCAGAAAGATTTGCTCCTTGGAGATATGATAGTCGTGCCGCAACGTGCAGTAGAGGAAGGCGCAGTCGTTCCAGTAGCGTTCATGGTTGAACATTTTGCTGCGTCCACCACTGATGATGACGGCGTATGTCTCTGCATGGACAACCACTGCGCAGCAGAGTAAAGCCAATAAGTGTAGATGTCGCATTGTTTTCACATTGTAAAGTTACAAAAAAAGAGGGAAAGACTGCATGGCCCGCTGATTTTTATAATTGTTTAACAGGGTGCGTTAATTATTCTTGTGCCATGCAGTCATGGGGGAAACCGAGTATCTTTTAGTTAACTATGTCATTCTGCTCGCTTGCTTTTATCTTTTTCCTGCCAATAGTGTTCCTGCTCTACTGGCAGGTGTTCAGATTCCGCCGCTGGCAAAACGGGCTGGTGGTTGTGGCCAGCTACGTGTTCTACGGTTGGTGGGACTGGCGATTCCTTGGTCTCATCGCCTTTACCTCGCTGCTGAGTTATGCCGGTGGACTTTTGACTGAGCACTACAACGGACAGCGTGGGCTACAGCGGGCGGTTTGCACGGTCTGCATCATTGTGACGTTGCTGCTGTTAGGCATTTTCAAGTATTTCAGTTTCTTTGCCGACAGCTTCTGCGCACTCATAGGATGCCAGGGCGGCTGGAGCGAGCTGAACGTGGTGCTGCCCGTGGGCATCAGCTTCTATACGTTTCAGGCCTTGAGCTACACCATCGACGTCTATCGCGGCCAGGTGAGGGCAAGCCGCGATGCCGTTGAGTTCTTTGCCTATATCAGCTTTTTCCCCCAGCTTGTGGCAGGCCCCATTGAGCGGGCGAGCCACCTGCTGCCTCAGTTCAGGCAGGAACGCCGCTTCTGCTATGCCGATGCCGTGGACGGTTGCCGACAGATGCTGTGGGGCTTTTTCAAGAAGATGGTCATTGCCGACAACTGCGCCACGGTGGTCAATGCCGTTTGGACAGACTATGACAGCAGGCCGTCGGTGATGCTGATGGCTGGCGCTGTGCTTTTCGCGTTTCAGATTTACTGCGACTTTTCCGGCTATTCTGACATTGCCATCGGCTGTGCCCGTCTGTTTGGCATACGTCTGAAGCGCAACTTCAACTACCCGTACTTCTCTCGCAGCATGGCCGACTTCTGGCGACGCTGGCACATCTCGCTGACGACATGGCTTCGCGACTATGTCTACATCCCATTGGGAGGCAACAGGAACGGCCATACGCTGAGGAACATCTTCGTGGTGTGGTGCATGAGCGGACTTTGGCACGGGGCCAACTGGACGTTTGTGTGCTGGGGAGTCTATCATGCGCTGCTGTTGGCGGTTGGCCGCCGGGTCAGGATCAAGTCCGCAGGCAGGCTGTTGTCCGTCAGTGTCACGTTTCTCTTTGTCGTCATCGGCTGGATCATTTTCCGTGCGCCGACGCTGAACGATGCTGTCAGCTACCTGTCACGTATGCTGAACCTGTCGGAACTGAATGTCGGCCCATTGCTGCCGCAACTCATGGCCATGCAGTCGGCAGCGGTCACAGCCGTCGTCGGCATCGCTTTGATGACTGTCGGCGAATGGCGGAGCCGGCACGACGAGCATGCCTTACAGTCATTAGACCATGGTTTGCTGGGGCGCTACAGCTCCCTGCGCTTTGCTTTCTATATCGTCATGGCGATGCTCACCATAGCATTTGCAGGGTCGCAGTCGGAATTCATCTATTTCCAATTCTAAACTGATCGGGTTATGAAAAGATTCTTGTGCAGACTGTCGCTTCTCCTGTTGTTGTTCGTCGGCGTTCATCTGCTGCTTGTGCTTGCCATCCCTGCCGACCGCAACCAGTATCTCAACGCCTTCAACCAGAAACTGCAGCTGCTCGCCGACACCCCGTCGCCAAGAATTGTCTTCATAGGCGGCAGCAACACCGCTTTCGGCATCGACTCCCGCATGGTGGAGGACTCGCTGGGGCTGCACGTTGTCAACTACGGGTTGCATGGCGGCATCGGCCTCCACTTTCCCCTGACCGAGGCGTTGCCCTGGCTTAGGGCTGGCGACATCGTGGTGCTGCAGGCAGAGTATGCCAACTACTTTGAAGAGACCTGCAATGCTGAGACCATGCCCAAGCTGATGGTGGCCACACAGTGGCGGGGGGCCACACGCCTGACGGCAGCAGAGTGGAAGGCTGTCATCACAGGGATGCCAATGCTGGCGTTGAGTCACCTGAAGCGCCTGCTGCTCTGTCCGTTCAGGAAAAGCCTTGACACACCAGTGCCGCATGACCATTTCAACTATACCGTCAGCGGCTTCAATGCCTACGGCGACGAGGTAAGTCATCTGCGGTTCCCCGGCTCCTACGCGGCCTCTCCCTATAAGGAGACACGCCCTGTGCGTGAGGAATTCATCGGTTGGCTGCGTAGCGTCCTACACGACATGGAGCAGCGCGGCATCAAACTCGTGATGCTGCCGCCTGCCTGTGTGGATTCTTATTTCAAGGGCCACTATCGCAATGACATTGCCCATGCGCTTCAGGCAATAGGCTACCCTTATGTAACATCGCCTCAGTCAATGACACTGCCCGACAGCCTCGCCTTTGACTCTGGCTACCACCTGAATCAGCAAGGTGTGGAAAAAAACACAAAGAGAATGATTGAATATCTCCGCGTCTATCTTGGCGGTGACAAGGATGAAGAAAAAAATGCCTCTATCCTTGGCTGTCAAGAAAAAAATGCTTATATTTGCACAAAAATCGCAAGCACATGGCACTTGAAGGATTAAAGCATAACGGCTACGCCGTGGGCGTACAGACGTTTGACCGCATCCGTGAGACGAATGCGGCATATATAGACAAGACGGAGTATGTGTGGAAGATGGTGTCCACGCCCGCCATCAACTTCTTCCTCAGCAGGCCGCGGCGCTTCGGCAAGTCGCTGCTGATAGACACGCTGCGCTGCTACTTCGAGGGACGCAAGGAATTGTTCAAGGGATTGTACATCTACGACAAGGAGACGGAGTGGAAGAAATACCCCGTCATACGCCTCAACCTCTCCAACGGCAAGTACTACAAGAAAGAGCAGGTGCATCCAACCATCAATACCATCCTGAAGCAGGAGGAAGAGAAATACGGCATTACGATGCCTGACGACCTTTATAATTATGACTCACGGCTGACAGAACTTATCAAGGCAGCCCACAAGCAGACGGGCGAGAAGGTGGTCGTCCTCATCGACGAGTACGACGCGCCGATGCTCGACAGCACCAACGACCGCGAGCTGCAGGACTACATCCGCAATCGTGTGCGCAACCTCTTCTCGCCTCTGAAGGCCCAGGAGCCGTTGCTGCGCTTCGTCTTCCTCACAGGCATCACCAAGTTCTCGCAGCTCTCGGTGTTCAGCGAACTGAACAACCTGCAGCAGCTCACCTTCGACCCGAACTACGAGGCCGTCTGCGGCATCAGCAAGGAGGAACTGCTCACACAGTGGAAGCCCGACATCGAACTGATGATGGAGAAAATCAACAAGGCTTATGCTCGGTGGAACATTCACTATTCCTACGATGACATTGTGGCAAAGCTCAAAGAGACCTACGACGGCTACCACTTCAGCGACAGCTTCACCGACATCTACTGTCCCTGGAGTCTGGTCAGCGCCTTCGCCATGGGGCGCATCATGAACTTCTGGTTCTCCACGGGCACGCCCTCCATGCTCGTCGACGTGATGCGGCTGCACAAAGTCACCATCCAACAGATAGAGCACGTCCAAGCCAGCCTGGAACGCTTCGACGCACCGACGGAACGCATCACCGACCCCATACCCATACTGTTCCAAAGCGGATACCTCACGCTGAAGGAATACAACCCCATGACCAGGAAGTTCACCCTGGGATTCCCTAACGGTGAGGTGCGTGAAGGCTTTGCCTACTCACTGTACAAATACTACATGGAAGACTATGTAGGCAGCGGTGACACCCTGGGCAACGCCTATACTGACCTGCGTTTCAAGGAGACAACCATCGAGCAGTTCATCGAGGTTGTCCGCCGCTGGTATGCAGGCATCCCTTACAGCATTACTGACAGGAACCAGAACGAGCAGCTCTACCAGTCGCTCATCTATGCCGCCCTGATGGGCTTCGGCGCTGACGTGCAGGCCGAGGACCAGACCAGCGACGGGCGCATGGACATCGCCCTGAAGCTGCCCGACTGCATCTATATCATCGAGCTGAAGTACGGCAAGACCGCCGAGGAGGCCGCCGACCAGATCATCGCAAAGGACTACGCCGTGCGCTTCGCCGCCGACGCACGCCCCGTCGTGGCCGTAGGCCTGAACATCAGCCAGGACCGCCGCACCATCGACAGCTACAGAATAGTGAACGTGAAGTGACGGCGCCTGTTCTTACCGGCACAGCTGGCAGCCCTTACACTTGCTGAGCTCGCCTCTGAAGCGCTTCTCCACGAGATAGTGGAGACGGTCGCGCAGGGGCACGAGACTGATGCCATTGATGACCTGATTGATGAAAGCCACCTCGAGCAGCGTGCGCGCCTCGTCGCGGGGTATGCCGCGCTGCTGCATGTAGAACAGTGCCTGGTCATTGAGCTGGCCTACGGTGCTGCCGTGGGCACACTTCACGTCGTCGGCATAAATCTCGAGCATGGGCTGCGTGTACATGCGCGCCTCCTTCGACGAGCAGAGGTTCTGATTGGTCATCTGCGACGCGGTCTTCTGTGCGCCGTGCTCCACGAGCACCTTTCCGGCAAAGGCTCCAGTGCTCTGGTCGTTGAGCACATATTTGTAGAGTTCGTTGGAGGTGCAGTGGGTGGCGTGGTGGGTGATGAGGGTGTTGTTGTCCACGTGCTGCTGCTTGTCGGCGATGACGCATCCCAGGCACTCACACTCGGCGCCTTCGCCGTTGAGCGTCAGGTCAAGCTTGTTACGGGTGATGCCGTTGTGCAGGGTGATGACGTTGTGGGTGACGCGGCTGCTGCGCTGCTGGTCTATATAAACATTGCTCACGCGTACATTTTTATAATGTGTTTCCTCTAAGCAGTAGAGGTTCACCTTGGCGTTGTCCTTGGCAAAGACTTCGATGACCTGCGTAGTGAGGAACGGGCTATCGTCGGCGGCGTGGTCGCAGAAGAGCAGCGTCACCTCGGCGTCTTCCTCGGCGACGATGAGCACGCGGCGGTTGACCATAAAAGGAGCAGCAGCAGACCCACCCCCTACCCCTCCCTGCGAGGGAGAAATGTGAGCAGCAGACCCACCCCCGGCCCCTCCCTGCGAGGGAGGGGTGTAATTACTGCTAAAGGGGCTCTTCAGGATGTTGATGACCTGGATGGCGCGCTCGGCCTTTATGCCGCGCGGCACGTAGACCAACATTCCGTCCTGCGCCAGCATGGTGTTGAGGTCGGTCACGGCGTCGCCGTCCTTTCCTGCCAGGGAATTGTAGAGGGGAGTAATAGGAGGTAAGAGGTGAGAGGGGAAAGGTGAGGGATGAGAGGATAGTTCTTTTAGCGAACCAATGATGACGCCATCGGGCAACTGTGGCTGAGGTATTCTCTCGCCTCTCACCTCTTTTACCTCACCTCTGCCAAAGAACTGGTCGTTGACGATGAAGAAGAGCGAGGTGGAGAGGTTGGGCACGTCGCACCGAAAGGCCTGATAGGGGTCTACGGGAATGTTCAGCCGGCGCAGGTTCAGACCATAGTCGGGTGCAAACAACCGCTGCAGGTCGGTGTATTTATAGCGTTCCACCTTCTGCGTGGGGAAGCCGTTGGCCTTGAAGCGCTCAAAAGCCTCGTCGCGCACAGCATTCATCATCTCGGATGAGTGTTCAAAGATGACGTCGCGCTGCTCGTTGTAGATGTCGATGTATTGTTGCTCGCTGCTCATAACTCTTTTAGCCAGTCGTAACCCTTTTCCTGTATTTCCTGTGCCAGCTCCGGCCCTGCCGTCTTGACAATGCGCCCCTGATAGAGCACGTGCACGAACTGCGGACGAATCATCTCCAAGAGTCTGTCGTAGTGAGTGATGACGATGCACGATGTCTCGGGCGTCATCAGTTTGTTCACACCCTCGGCCACGATGCGCATGGCGTCGACATCGAGCCCGCTGTCAGTCTCGTCGAGGATGCTCAGCCTCGGCTCGAGCATGGCCATCTGGAATATCTCGTTGCGTTTCTTCTCTCCGCCGCTGAAGCCCTCGTTCACCGAGCGGTTGGCCAGCTTGGCGTCGAGCTCTACAATCTTTCGTTTCTCGCGCATCAGCTTGATGAAGTCGGCTGCGTTCATCGGCTCCAAGCCCTGCGCCTTGCGTTTCTCGTTGATGGCGGCCTTCATGAAGTTGGTCATCGACACACCGGGTATCTCCACCGGGTACTGGAACGAGAGGAACAGTCCCTCGTGTGCCCTTTCCTCGGGCTTCATGGCCAGGAGATCCTTGCCGTTGAAGGTCGCCGTGCCCTCTGTCACCTCGTAGAGGGGGTTGCCTACGAGGACGGCTGAGAGTGTGGACTTGCCCGAGCCGTTAGGACCCATGATGGCGTGTGTCTCACCGTCGTTGACAGTGAGGTTGATGCCTTTCAGTATTTCTTTGTCGCCGATGCTGGCGTGGAGGTTTCTAACTTCTAACATTCTTTTTCGTTATATCGTTATCACATTATTTCGTTATTACGTTATCACGTTATCTCGTTATTACGTTATCACGTTATCACGTTATCACGTTATTACGTTATTACGTTATCTCGTTATCACGTAATAACGTGATAACGGAGGCTTCACCCGACAGTTCCCTCCAACGAGACTGAGAGGAGCTTCTGCGCCTCTACTGCAAACTCCATGGGCAGCTTCTTCAGCACGTCGCGGGCATAGCCTCCTACGATGAGGCCGACGGCCTGCTCCGTTGGTATGCCGCGCTGGTTGCAGTAGAAGAGCTGGTCCTCGCTGATCTTGCTGGTGGTGGCCTCGTGCTCGAAGATGGCCGTTGGATTCTTCACGTCCATGTAGGGGAAGGTGTGTGCGCCGCAGTTGCTGCCCAAGAGGAGGGAGTCGCAGCTGGAGTAGTTGCGGGCGTTCTCGGCGGTGGCGGCGGCGCGGACGAGGCCGCGGTAGCTGTTCTGCGAGTGCCCGGCGCTGATGCCTTTCGAGATGATGGTGCTCTTGGTGTTGCGCCCCAGGTGAATCATCTTCGTGCCCGTGTCGGCCTCCTGATAGTTGTTCGTCACGGCAACGCTGTAGAACTCAGCCACGCTGTTGTCGCCCTTCAGCACACACGACGGATATTTCCACGTGATGGCGCTGCCCGTCTCTACCTGTGTCCACGAGAGTTTTGAGCTTTCGCCGGCCAGCAGGCCGCGCTTCGTCACGAGGTTGAGCACGCCTCCCCTACCCTCTTCATCGCCAGGATACCAGTTCTGCACGGTGCTGTATTTCACCTCGGCCCGGTCTTTCACGATGATTTCTACAATGGCGGCATGCAGCTGGTTCTCGTCGCGCATGGGGGCGGTGCAGCCCTCGAGGTAGGAGACGTAGCTGTCGTCGTCGGCCACGATGAGTGTTCGCTCAAACTGTCCGGTGTTGCGGGCGTTGATGCGGAAGTAACTGCTCAGTTCCATGGGACAGCGCACGCCCTTGGGTATGTAGACGAAGGAGCCGTCGCTGAACACGGCGCTGTTCAGTGCGGCGTAGAAGTTGTCGCGGTAGGGCACGACGGTGCCGAGGTACTGACGCACCAGGTCGCCATGTTCCTTCACTGCCTCGCCTATGGAGCAGAAGATGATGCCCTTCTCCCTGAGTTTCTCCTTGAATGTTGTCTTCACGCTGACGCTGTCCATGATGGCATCAACGGCGGTGTTGCCGCTCAGGGCGAGACGCTCCTCCAAGGGGATGCCCAGCTTGTCGAAGGTTTTCTCCAGCTTAGGGTCGATGCCTCCCTCCTTAGGGGATGCTTTCTTTGCCGTGGGGTCGGCGTAGTAGCTGATGGCCTGATAGTCGATGGGGGGTATGTGGACGTGTCCCCATGTGGGCTGCTGCTGCTCGCGCCAATAGCGGAAGGCCTTCAGGCGGAAGTCGAGGAGCCACTGCGGCTCGCCCTTCTTCTCAGATATGAGGCGCACCACGTCCTCGTTCAACCCCGTAGGGATGACCTCGGTGTGTATGTCGGTGGTGAAGCCATACTCGTACTTCTGCTCCGCAATGCGGCGCACCAGCTCGTTATCGTTTTCTTTATTTTCCATTCTGTCTGATGTGGTAATCAGAAAAAGGCTGCCGTAGCTTTTTCTTCTTCGTTTGTCGGCGGCCTGCAAAGATACGCATTTCTTTTCAATTACTCTCAAGAATTTCAGACTTTTTTTCCCTTTTGCGAAAATGCTTTTAAACAGGGGGACATGAGACACCTAAAAAAAACCGACCTGTGCGGATGGAAGCAGACAAAGTTACGCCGCTTACTCGGTCAGTTTGTTCCGCTAAGCGGCCTGAGAAAAAACCAATCTGTGCAGTTGAAAAAAGTCCGAAGGCTTCGGACACTCTGTCCGAAGGCTTCGGACTCGTTGTCCGAAGGCTTCGGACTCGTTGTCCGAAGGCTTCGGACTTTTCGTCCGAAGGCTTCGGACGGAAATTCCGAAAACGAAAAAAATTACGTACTGTACGGATGAAATAAAATATAGTTACGTCGCGAAGTAGGTCAGTTTGTTCCCGAGTTCCGTCGTCCCTTCGGGACTTTGCTGCAGCGGGCAAGGCGATAGCTATTATCCCAAATTGTTTTTCTTGTTTTTATTGGTTTTTATTGGTTTTTTCTCAGGCCGCTTCGCGGTATCAACTCACTTTGTTAGCTACGTAACTATATCTTATTCCAACAGCACAGCACGGAAAAAACGCCTGCGGTCAGCGCAACAGCAGCACGCAGAGCATGGTGAAGAGCAGAAAGGCTGCCACAAGCACCACGCGGATGCCTGTGCGGATGTTGCGGTCGCGCTCGCTGTGGTCGTCGAGCCACTCAAACTTGAATCGGTCGTTCTTGTCTATCATCGTCCTACTATGATGTTCATCGTCAGTTGCGTGAAAGTCCTATTCCATGTATGCCTTGAAATCATTCGACTCCATGACGTCCTTGATCACCTTCCTGTACATGTCCCACTGCGCCTTGCTGTCGACGGTGAAGAAGAGCACCACGTAGCGCACATCGTCCAGCCGGTCGACGGGTGTCGTTGCCAGGTCGCTGTCGGCAATGATGACGCCGAAGCGGTGGCGGTCGGTTTCGCGTCGGCTGGCCGAGATGGTTCCCGTCTTGGCGTAGATGTAGTATCTGCCCACTCGGTTAGAGCTGTCGTTGCCGTCGTCCTCCACATGGAGCAAGGTTCTCATCCAGATGCCCGTGCCTTTGGTCATCACGTCGCTCATGCCCAGCAGTTGTGAGCTGCGGGCATTGCGGTAGCCACTGCTGAGGGCGGCGAAGGGCCTGTAGGAAGCGCCGGCGGTCTGCGTCCTCGGGTTGCCGAAGATGGTGAGCCGGTAGGCGTCGTTGAGCGAGGCCATGCGGGCGTAAGCCTCTGCCATCTTCCAGGGCGTCACCTCCCACACCACCTGTGCGCCGATGGCTGTGCTGCGTACGGCCAGCTCCATCAGCAGCTGCGTGTTACGGCCCTGACGGCTCTGCAGGAACGAGGTCTCGGCGTAGGCATAGCCGCTGAGGCGCTTGTCGGCATCAAGAACGTTGCCCGGCGAGGTGACATAGCCGTCGGCCGACACAGCATCGGCCTCGTCGCCTATGAACATCTCCTCCATCGCCTCGCGGAACAGGCAGTTGTCTTGGTCGGCAGCGCTGATGGGCTTGTTCAACGTCAGCAGCTCGCCATCCATGTTCCAGTTTCTGTTTCCGTTGGCATTGACTATCAAGGGGAATCGCTGGCGATAGACCTCTGTGCGCATGGCCTCCAGCGGATTGATCTTGGCCAACAGCGTGTGGCCGTCGTTCCTCGGAGCGGCAGCGAGGAATCCCGGCTCACGCAACTGTTCGTCGGTGAACGAGCCGATGTAGGCCATCAGGGCGTTGTACACGTTGCTGGAGTATGTCATGTATCCCCGCACGCCGAGCCTGTTGCCGCCGTTCTCGTCGCTCTTGAGCGGCACGAAGGGATGGCGCTGCAGGAAGGGCATCCCGTTGAAATGGGTGATGGAGAAGTGTCTGTCGTCGGCCGAGGGTATCATGCCGTTGTAGGAGGCGATGTACAGATGTTTCCAGGGCAGCTCCACGCGCGACGCGACGGCGGTCCACGTCAGAGGCTTCTGCGTGGAGCCCGGTCCCCGCTGTATGTGCATCAGGTTCTTGTTGCCGAAGGCCCGGCGCTCCACCTCGCTGCCCACCATGCCATACATGTAGAGGCTGTCGGTGAAACGCTGTATGCGCCGGTTGTCGTTAGGGTCGAAGGCGTAGTCGCGGTCATAGTCGACCATGGCCATCACGTCGCCGCGTCCCGTCGCCACGATGACGCTGCTGCGTGCCGCCGTGGCCTGAGCCAGGTGGCTGTAGATGGTGTCGGTGAGTGCGGGCGACAGCGTCAGTGCCACGTCTTCCTCGTTGGGCTCCTCGCTCGTTTCACTAAGTCGGTCAAAGACAGGCAAAGTGCTATAGCCTACTGCCGAGCCGTTATTGGCCAAAGCATAACGGTTATTGGCCAAAGGATAACGGTTATTGGTTATTGGTAAACGGTTATTGGTTATTGGTAAACGGTTATTGGTTATTGGATAACGGTTATTGTACTGCAGCTCTGCGGCGAGATGGCGCAGCCAGAAGAAGGCGTTGCCCTGCGGATAAATCAACGTGCGTCGGCCGTTCAGCATGATGTTGCGTGCCAGGTAGCTGCCGTCGGGAGCCACTAAGTTGCCCTTCCACTGGTCGTCGACAGGCACAGGCAGCTGTGGGTTGTGGAACCTGTTGACCATGGCGAGCACCACCTTCTTCTCGCGGTTGAGGTGAGTGTGGAGGATGAGGTGCGAGTTGTTGTTGCGGCTGTCGCGCTCTATGTAGTGACGCCACAGCCGTTGGCCGAAGGGGAAGTCGGCCAGCAGGCTGTCGATGTTTTCGCTGCGGCTGAACGCGCTCATGCTGCCCGACATGTCGTGCCGCAGCCGCATGGCCGTCCTGTCCTGATAGTCCAGCAAGAGGTCGTTGATTATTCCCACGCGCTGCGCCAGCTGGTTCATCAGCCGTGTCAGTTCCAACGAGTTGTCGGTGGTGCCTCGGCTGGCAAAGGCGGCACCCAGCATGCACAGCAGCAGCACCACGGCGGCTCGGCGCGCGTCAGTGCGAGCAATGGTGAAGCGCCAGTAGTTAGGCGTCCGCTGGGGCTGATGGGGGGCATGGGGCTCATGGGGCTCATGGGTCTTATAGGTCTTATAGGACTCATAGGACTCATAGGACTCATAGGGCTCATAAGACCCAGCAGGCAGCAGCGGGTCGGCAGCATCGTTGTTCTGCGGGCGGCCATCGGCGTCGAAGGTGTACAGCTTGTAGAGGTTGCGCTTCTCATAGACCGCCACCAAGACCCATGTGCCCACCAGCCCGAAGTAATAGACCAGCGTGAGGCGCGAGTTGATGCTCACCATCGGGAAGTCCTGGCCGAGGAAGATGAAACGCTGCGTGGTGGCCATCCAGATGAGCAGCGAGTGGACGAAGAGCAGCAGCGGAATCTGAATGAGCAGCGAGCGCGCCCAGCGGTGGAAGAGGGGCTGGCGTGCGGCGGCCACGAGCATCAGCAGGAAGAAGGCGATGAGCACCAAGGGCAGATACTGCGAGTGCTCGCTGACGACGAAGCGCACCAGCGAGATGTCGGTGAGCTGCGCGTTCCACAGCGCACCCACCTTCGAGTGCGGCTGCATCTTGAAGAAGCCGTGGCCGCCCTCGAAGAACAGCTTCACCTTGTCGCCGCGGTCGGTGTACTGGCCTATGACGGAGTGGTTGAGGGCGGCCTGCAGATAGCGGTATTCCGTGGCGTCGTCGGTGATCTTCTCCATCACATCGTCGGGCTTGGCGAAATGCACGGCTATGCGCTGCGCCGTGTGCTCGCCGCCATCCTTCAGGTAATGCCGGAAGCCCCATCCGCCCAGCACGAAGGCCAGCGCCACGGCCACGGGGAAGAGCCACGGCAGAACGCGGTGGAACGCAGCAGCTTTTGCCGTGTCGTTCAGCGTCCGCCGGTTGCCGCCATTGCCGCCGCTCACTATCCAGCTGATGACGAAGCCCACAGCCAGGCCGGCAGCACCCATCACGGCCAGCACGGGCAGCGTGTCGTAGCGGTCGGCAAAGCCGATGATGTCCTTATAGCTGTAGATGAGCCATCCCATGACCAGCAGCAAGATGAAGATGACGCCCACGCGCCAGTGCTCTCGCCGCATATAGTAGCCCACATGCTGCTGCATCAGCCACAGCGTCCAGAACACCGCAAAGGTGAGGAAGAGGATGCCATAGCCGGAGTCGATGACGAGCAGCATGGCGGCAAAGACCGCCGCCGTAGCCACGTGTGCCATGATGAGGCGCAACGGTGTGTGCTGCTGCCAGAAGGCGCGGAGCCTGTCGCGGTCTTCCAATCGGAAGATGCCGCTGATGTGTCCCTTCGCATTTCCCTCAACCTTCCTCGACAACCAGCGGTCGATGACTACAGTATATAATAAATAGGTGAACACCGGCAGCGAGATGCGCAGCACCGGCGTGCCGCGAAACACCCACCTCGACAGCACAAACACCGCTCCGACGCCCAAGATGAGCAAAGCCGTCATCACCCAAGGCCGCCCATAAGTCCCATAAGTCCCATAAGACCTATAAGTCCTATGAGCCCCATAAGCCCTCCAAGGCCTCCAAAAGACGAGCGCCTTGCCCACCGCCATGCCCACCACCATGATGACCATCATCACCGTGAGCCAGTGGCCGTTGCTGCCATTGCGGAACAGCCCATAGAACTCAAAGTAACTGACGTCCTCCACCGGCGGGAACACACTGGTGCGCCACAGCAGGAACCAGCGGAAAGCCACCAAGTAGATGGTGACGGCATAGGCCACAAACTCCACGGTAGTGAAGAGGTTGCGGCGTGCGGCGCCCTTCGTCGTCATGTTCGTGGCACCGCCCCACAGCACCAGCAGGGCGAGCATCAGCACAAACAGCGCCATGCGCAGCTTGATGCCGAAAGGCGACCACGGTGCCGTGTCCTTCAGGTTCTCCACGCTCATCAGCCACTGCACGCCATGCCGGTTGCTGATGGCATTGACGCCGTCTATGCGCTCGCCGGCGGCAACAGTCTGCTCCGGCTGCCCTCCCCGGATGGTGCAGAGAAACTCCATGGGCTGTGTCGTGGGGCCGCCAGTGAACGACAGCGTCAGCGGCCGCATGTTGTTGACGTTGTCGGCGTGGCTGAAGAGGTCGAACAGTATCTCGTTCTCAGGCAGCTCGGCCAAAAAGGCGTTGCCCTGAGCACCGGGGTTCAGCATCGACGTGCGCACAAAAATGCTGCTTTCCTCCTCGCCGGGCAACTGCGTCAGATAGTGATAGCAGGGCATCTTGAACAGCAGCGCCAACCTACTGCCCGCCTCGTCGTCACGGCTGAAGCACACGGGCTGCGTGCTGCCCGAGCCATAGCCGAAGGAGAAGAAGGTGTCCATCGGCATGCTCAGCGTCATGGTGCCGGGCTTGCGAAGCGACTGCCACGGCGTGCGGCCGGTACGGCCCTCCACCACATAGTCGTTTCCATTGCGTCGGTCGTTAAGGCCGGAGGAATTGTTCCCGTTCTGCACCTCCACCACAAAGCCTATATCCTGGTAGGTGCTGATGCGGCTGTCCTTGCGCACCTGCATGTGCATGGTGGAGCGCAGGATGTGCAGGTCGGAGAAGTCCACATTCCAGTTTCCGTCAGCATTGCCGTAACTGCCTTGCGTCAGCACGGACAAGGGCAGGCCCTGCGTCATGAAGCGGTGCTCGTCGGTGAGGCAGTCGGTGCCGTCGGGCAGGACGAGGTGGTAGTCGACAGAGTCATTGCCGACAACCTGCATGTAGAAGCTGTAGACGTTGCCGTTCTTCGTGCGCAACAGCAGCGTGTCCTGCGGGCTGAAGCAAAGCAAGCTCCCGTTTCCGCCGTCGCCACAGTTCACACAGGTACGCTGCGTGCAGCGGCCCTCGGCATTATACTGGTTGATGAAGATGGGGCGGGTGAAGTGGCTGAGCTTCAGTTGCACGCTGTCGTTGCCGCTATTGTCGGTCAGGGCCACGCTGCCGCCCATGCGCTCATCATCGAAGAAGGCCTGTTTAGAGGCGCCGGCCAGGACGAATCCGCGCTGACTGCCGATGGTGATGCCGTCGAGGCGCAAGGCGTGATGGTCGGTGTTGCGGTAGAGGTGTTCGTCGGCAAAGAAATAGTTGTTGAGGGTGTGGATGCTGAGCAGTCCCAGGAGGAGCAGCACCAGCGACGCCGCAAAGCTGAACTTCACGTTCATCAGGCTGAAGAAGCCGCGGCGTGCCTCCTCGGTCTGCCTATGATGGTAGACCAGCACCAACACGATCATCACCGCGAGGAACAGGAAACCGAGTATGCCGAAGTTAAGCGTCAAGTGATTTTACGATTTAGCGGTTGACGAGTCTCGATTGATGGTTTACGACTGACGGTTCGGGTCGCCGAGGAGGATGCCCGAAGGCTTCGTCACCGGCTGGCCGGCCGTGACCGATGGCGCTGCAGCCTTGTCGGCCTTAGGAATGAAGACCCTGTTTGCCTCGCCTGAGCGGGCATTGACATAGGGGAAGAGGGTGGCGAAGGTGAGCGACGAAAAGCGCATGTTGGCAACGGCGTCGGGCAGCAGCTCCTTCGTGGTGGGAGAAGGGCCTTCGGAGCGCACGAAGATACGGTCGTCGCTGTAGAAGAGCTTCAGATGGCCGCTGTCAGTGGGATGATAATACGTGCCGCCGATGAGAATCCAGTCCAGCTGCATGTCGTTGATATACAAGTCGTAGCCATAGACCATGCCGTTGAGGGGTGCCAAGGCGGCCACATAGTCGTAGGCGAAGGCGTCGTCGTCGGTGTCGTAGCCGGTGACGGCTTCGCTGAGTGGATGGAGCACCTTGGGAGCGCGCTTGGTGATGCGCGACCAGCCACGGCCGATGGTGGCGAAAAGGCCTCCGCCGTCGGTCTGACTGACAGTCGCCTGCAGCTGTCGCCTGACGCGGGCAAAGGGTGTGCTGAGCATACGGTTGCTGGTGACGCCGCGCTGCAGGTGGGAGCGCACATAGAGGCAGATGTTCTTCTGGTTGTAGGCATAGTGGTCTTCATCCAGATACTCCAGTTCCTGCTGCACGATGCCGTCGGCCTTCAGCCGGCTGAAGATGGTGGCCTTCAGCAGATGGTCGCGGAAGGCACGCCCTGCAAAGAACACGCCAAGGATGTTGCTGAATTCGGGAGCCTTGGCAATGCTCAGGCTGCGGGCGGCATCGGCGGCGATGCGTGTGGCCATGGCCTCCACATACCGCTGCGCGTTCTTCGACAGCGGCTTGTAGCGCACGCCCTCCGTCATCTTTGTCACATAGGTAATGAAGGTATCGAAGTCGAGCTGGCTGAACGACATGCCGGCCCGGATAGCCGTCACGTCAGCAGGCACGGCCCTGATGGTGTAGTCTGACTGTCCGTCGCTCACGGCTATCTTATACCTGTCGACGGCCTCCATCAGCCGGCGCAGCCTGGCCGTGTCAACGGGGGCCCCGCTCACATCACCCTGCAGGATCTTCGAGAAGACCCACTCCTGCAGGTTCTCGTCCTTGACTTGCTGTGCGACGGTGCTCTCGGCGAAGAAGTCGTGCAGCAACCCAAGCACGTAGGCATAGCTCATGGCGTTGCCCGCGCCGATGATGCCGGAGCGGAAACGGCTCTGCACCTCGCCGCCACGGTACTCGACGATGGAGAAGTCGAGCGTGCCCTTGCCGGCGTCCATGATGAGATACAGTCCAGGGGCCAGGGGATGGGGATTGTAGGGATGGGTCAGCAGGTCGAGGGCGCCGAGGAGCGAGGCGTCGCTCTCAGAGAGGACTATCACCTCGCAGCAGCGCACACGACAGGCCAATGCCTCGTTGGAGGCCAGCATGGCGGCGATGTCTTCCTTCAGCCACCTCAGGCGGCTCTGCACGTCGTTGTGGGTATAGACATTGGGCATGAGGACATTGAGGCGGACGCACTTCGCCTGCCCGTTGCTGTCCACCTTGGTGAAAGCGCCAAGGATGAAGCGGTTGATGGTGGAGCGATAGAAGAAGGCATCATGAACCTTCGAGATGGCTTTGCCGCCGACACGCGGCTCGCGGACGCCGCCAAAGCCCGAGATTTTCACATTGGGCATCTGGATGTATGCACCATCCTGCTGCAGGGCCTGCGCCTCGTTCTCGGTGGTCATCATCTTCAGCATGGGGTCGGCGCTGATGGTGAGGCTGTCGGGAGAACTGTTGAGGGAGGGAACCGGCGTGGCCTCGGCGTCCATCTGGGTCTTGGCGTAGAAAACAGACCTGAAGAGGTTGCCGTCTCTCACGTCCTGCTGCACATAGCGCTGGCCGTCAGCACTGCCTGTCGCGCCATCGCCGGTGCCGGCGCCCACCAGCAGTTCCTTCATGTCTTCGAAGATGGGCTGTATGCCGTCGATGTCCATGGGACTTTGGTCGAAGACGGCCATCTGGGTGGCCTCGCTGCCGAAGTCGAGCACGACGTCGGCAATGTCGGCGGGCGGCGCCACACAGAGCAGCAACTCGCGCTCGGCACCCACGGCGGCACTCATGTTGCCCGGCTCGCTGAATGTCAGCAGGACGCGAATCATAGCCGGTGCGTCGGGCAGCTCACGCAGCGTCAGCCCCCACTGGTCGCCCTTGCCGGAGGGACGGAAACTGACGCGCGGCGGCACTGGCAGCATCGGCACGCGCTCGGTGGTGAGGGCGATGCTGAGGGTGAGGTGTGCGTCAGCCTCTTCCGTGCAGCCGATGGACTGTATGTAGGCCACGCTTTGCCCCTGACTGGTCTGCAGCACAATGGGCACCAAGCCGTTGTCGGCCTGTTGGGGATGCGGGTTGTAGGGGGATGGGAGAAAGTCTTCATCATCGCGGTCGCCGGCGAAGGAGCCTGCAGGACGGCTGAAGATGCTGCTGCCCGCCCCGTGATAGAAGGTGAGCAACTCGGTGTCGTCGCTCTTCGTGATGACATAGGTGTCGACAGGCCTGGCGGCATCGCTGCTGCGCTCGAAGTTGACCACATGGCTGGCGCGCCTGTCTATGGAAAGGGTGATGAGCTTCATGGGCGTCTCAGATTGAAGGGCTGTGCCTTACCTACTACTCTTCCTCCTCTTCAGGCCGGTCTTCCTCGATGACAAGATTGTCGATGATGAAGTTCTGGCGCTCCATCGTGTTCTTGCCCATATAGTATTCCAGCAGCTTCTGCACCTGGTCGGTCTTGTGCAGGGTGACCTGCTCCAAGCGTATGTCAGGGCCGATGAAACCGGCAAATTCTTCGGGCGAAATCTCTCCGAGGCCCTTGAAGCGGGTTATCTCAGGGTCAGGCCCCAGGTCGCTGATGGCCTGCAGGCGCTCCTCCTCGCTGTAGCAGTAGCGGACGACGTAGTCGGAAGCGCCTCCCTTTGCCTTCCCAGTAGAGAGGGAGCTATTACCTTGGTCGATATTATCTATAGAGGTATCTCCTCCCCTCCCTGCAGGGAGGGGTTGGGGGTGGGTCTTCTGAGCAGAGCGTTTTATTTTGCTCAGCTTATTCCTCACGCGGAAGAGCGGCGTCTGCAGCACATAGACGTGCCCCTTGCGGATGAGCTCGGGGAAGAACTGCAGGAAGAAGGTGATGATGAGCAGGCGGATGTGCATGCCGTCGACATCGGCATCGGTGGCCACGATGACCTTGTTGTAGCGCAGGGTGTCGAGCCCGTCCTCAATGTCGAGGGCAGCCTGCAGGAGGTTGAACTCTTCGTTCTCGTAGACCACCTTCTTCGTCAGGCCGAAGGTGTTGAGGGGCTTTCCTCGAAGCGAGAACACAGCCTGCGTATTGACGTCGCGGCTCTTGGTGATGCTTCCGCTGGCCGAGTCGCCCTCAGTGATGAAGATGCACGACTCCTCCTTGAGGTCGTTCTTCGCGTCGCTGTAGTGTATGCGGCAGTCGCGCAGCTTGCGGTTGTGGAGGCTGGCTTTCTTCGCACGCTCACGGGCCAGCTTTGTCACGCCGGCTATGGCCTTGCGCTCTTTCTCGCTCTCCTGAATCTTCTGCAGCATCACGTCGGCCACGTCGCTGTGCTTATGCAGATAGTTGTCCACCTCCTGCTTGATGAAGTCGCCTACATATTTATTAATAGAGACGGGCATGGGGTGGTCGGCATCGACGGTGGCGGGCACGGGGGCCATGGTGAGCGAGCCCAGCTTGATTTTCGTCTGGCTCTCAAACATCGGCTCCTCCACGTTCAGGGCGATGGCGGCGACAATGCCGGCACGGATGTCGACATACTCGAAGTTCTTCTGAAAGAACTCCTTGATGGTCTTCGCAATGTGTTCCTTGAAGGCGCTCTGGTGGGTGCCGCCCTGCGTGGTGTGCTGTCCGTTGACGAAGCTGTAGTACTCCTCGCCGTACTGGTTGGCGTGGGTGAAGGCTATCTCGATGTCTTCGCCCTGCAGGTGGATGATGGGATAGAGGGCATCGCTGGTCATGCGGTCTTTCAGCAGGTCTTCCAAGCCACGGCGGGAAAGGATGCGGCGCCCGTTGTACATGATGGCAAGGCCGGTGTTCAGATAGGTATAGTTGCGCAGCATGGTCTCCACGATGTCGTCGTGGAACTTGTAGTGCTGGAAGAGTGTGTCGTCGGGCTCGAAGTAGATGTAGGTGCCGTTCTCGTCCTCGGTGGGCTCTGTGGTGTCGCCGACGAGCTTGCCGCGCTCAAAGACGGCCTTGCGCACCTGCCCGTCGCGGTAGCTGTGCACCTCGAAATGACTGCTCAGGGCATTGACGGCTTTCACGCCGACGCCATTGAGGCCGATGCTCTTCTTGAACGCCTTCGAGTCGTACTTGCCGCCGGTGTTCAGCACTGAGACGGCTTCAATCATCTTGCCCTGCGGGATGCCGCGGCCATAGTCGCGTATGGAAATGGACTCTCCTCTCCCTTGCCGGGAGGGGCTGGGGGCGGGTTCGCCGGGGGTGGGTCGGTAGATGTTCACCTCAATCCTGTCGCCGGCCTTCATCTTAAACTCGTCGATGCTGTTGTCAATGACCTCTTTCAGCAACACGTAGATACCGTCTTCAGCCAGCGAGCCGTCGCCCAACCGGCCGATGTACATGCCAGGGCGCAGGCGGATGTGCTCAGTGCCCGACAGGGTGCGGATGTTGTCGTCATTGTAGTCTGCCAGCGGCGTCGCCACGGCATCGGTTCCAAAGAGGAGGCTGTTGTCTTCTGCCATTATTATGATGCTTAATGCTTGATGCTTGTTGCTTAATTCTCAATTCATCGGCAAAATTAGCATTTTTTCGTGAGAAAACCGCAAGTAATTCGAAAAATATTTCTAATTTTGCAGCCAAATGAGAGACAACACAATAGGTGAGGCACATCGCCCCGGCAGAATCGAGGTGGTGTGTGGTTCGATGTTTTCGGGCAAGACGGAGGAACTAATACGGCGCATGCGCCGTGCACAGTTCGCCCGCCAACGCGTGGAAATCTTCAAACCGTCCATTGACGTGCGCTACAGCGAGGAGGACGTGGTGAGCCACGACCAGAAGCACATACAGTCGACACCCATCGACTCGTCGGCCAGCATCCTCCTGCTGGCCAACGACATAGAAGTGGTAGGCATCGACGAGGCACAATTCTTCGACAATGGCATCGTCGACGTGTGCAACGAGCTGGCCAACCGTGGTGTGCGTGTCATCGTGGCCGGACTCGACATGGACTTCCGCGGCCAGCCCTTCGGCCCCATGCCCGCCCTCTGCGCCATTGCCGACGATGTGACAAAGGTGCACGCCATCTGTGTGCGATGCGGCAACCTGGCATACGTCAGCCACCGCAAGGTGCTCAGCGACAAGCGCGTACTGCTGGGAGAGACGCAAGAGTATGAGCCGCTCTGCCGAGAATGTTATCAGAAAGAGAAAGCGACATTCCGCGAAAAAGCATGAACCATCAAGACAACGTCATAACGAAAGGTTACAAGAGTGCTGACTTACGACAAAGAGATCACGTTTGACAAGTTCGTGCGCTGGCTGGGCTACGGTCTGCTGGTGGCGGGCATCTTCCTGCTGCTCCATGTGCTGAGCAAGGTCCTGCTGCCCTTCGCCGTGGGATGGCTGCTGGCCTACCTGCTCTTCCCCTTGGTGAAGTTCGTGCAGTACAGGATGAAGGTGGGCAACCGCGTGGTGAGCATCATCATCACGCTGATAGTGGTGGGCTTGGTGCTGGGATTCGTGCTGTGGCTCATCATACCGCCCATGGTGGAGCAGTTTGCAAAGCTGGGACACCTGGCGACAAACTACATCCAGCGGGCGGCCAACATCGACAGCATACCCGAGGCCATACGCCAGTGGACAGAGAACAACCGCAACAGCATACAGGAGTTCCTGCACAGCAAGGAGTTTACCGAGGGGCTGAAGGATGCCATACCCAACATGTTCCGCGTGGTAGGCAAGACGGCCAACATCATCATCAGCATCGCCGGCTCGTTCATCGCCCTGCTCTACATGTTCTTCATCCTCATGGACTATGAATACCTGACGAAGGCGTGGATCAAGATATTCCCCAAGAAGAGCCGCCCCTTCTGGACGGAGCTGGCCAGCGACGCCGAGCGCGAGCTGAACAACTACATCCGCGGCCAGGGCACCGTAGCACTCATCATGGGCATCCTCTTCTGCATCGGATTCACCATTATCGACTTCCCCATGGCCATCGGCCTCGGCATCCTCATCGGCATCATGGACCTTGTGCCCTATCTGCACACACTGGCCCTGGTGCCCACGGTGCTGCTGTCGCTGATGAAAGCAGCCGACACGGGCCAGAACTTCTGGATGGTCCTGCTGTCGGCCGTGGCAGTGTTCCTCATCGTGCAGGTCATCATCGACATGATTGTCACGCCGAAGGTGATGGGGCACGCCATGGGCCTCAACCCAGCCATCCTGCTGCTGTCGCTCTCAGTGTGGGGAGCACTGCTGGGGTTCATCGGACTCATCATCGCACTGCCGCTCACCACGCTGCTCATGGCTTACTATCAGCGCTACGTGACAAGGGAGGAAGACGCACCGCCAGAAACACATGAATCTGCATAAAAAACATCACATCATTTAAATCATAAACCACAACATGAAAAAATTTTCTTTTATAATGACGATGCTGCTGGCCGTGCTGCTGCTGACATCGTGCAGTAAGAACCAGAGCGCCCGTCTCATCCCCGACAACGCCTTCGCTGTCCTCAGTCTGAACGTGATAAAGACCATGGAGAGCACCGGCATGAAGGGCGACGACACCTCAGTGAAAGACCAGATTGAGAAGTTTATCAAAGATGCCGGACTGGACAAGGAAGTGCGCGACAAGCTGATGGACATCATCGACGACCCCACCTCGTCGGGCATCGACTTCACCGAGCCTATCTACCTCTACTTCACACTGGGCGGACAAAATGGTATTGCCGGAGGTCTCGTCGGCACAACGGCCAACAAGGGCGACCTTGAGGACGTCATCAAGATGATGGGCGACATGGACGACGACATCGAGCTGCAGGAATACGAGAGCGACGGCGTGCAGTATGCACGTTTGGACCGCAGCACCATCCTCGCCTTCAACAGCGACTGGTTCTACCTGGGACCGGTGGAAAGAGGCAGCGACTGGGAAGAGGCTGCAGAAGACGCCATTGAGGAAATACTCGACCGTGCCAACGGCAACAACAACATGGAGGGCAATGAGGTGTTCGAACAGATGAGCAACCGCAAAGGCCTGCTGCAGGTAGCGTTCTTTGGCACGGGATATGAAGACATGCCCGGCATGAGCGAAGCCATGAGCCAGCTGCCAGAAGGTTGCGAACTGAAGGATATTGGCGGCATCGCAGACCTCATCATCAACAATGGCGAGATTGTCATAGAGGGCGAGACCATCCTGCTGTCTGACGCATGGAAGGAGCAGTTGGACATCATCAAAGCCGAAACCATAGAGAAGAGCCAGGCTAAATATGCTGACGCAGAAGGCGCACTGGCCATCATCAATGCCGACCCCAAGGGACTCTACGATTATCTTAAGAAACTGCTGAAGAACGCAGGAGCATCCGACAGCGACATGGACATGCTGAACGAGGCGAAACCCATCTTCGATACCTTGACAGGACAGGCCATGATTGCCCTCAACAGTTGGGAAAGGAACGACAACCCGGAGGTCGTGGCATACGTGGGAACAAGCGACAACACCCTCGTAGAAACCATCATGAGCAAAGGCGCCGACAGCGAAGAGGTGGTCAAAGTGGACGACGACGAGTATCGCATCCCCATCGACTACGACTACGATTACAACGACAGCATCGGCGACTATGTGATGACGCCCACCAAGTTCATCAACGCAGGATGGAAGAACGACCAGACCTACTTCCTGATGAACACTGATGACGAGCCCTTCACCGCTCCACGCCATGCCTTCACCGACGTCAAGGGAGTGGGACTCTTTGTCTATGTGGCCGGCGAGATGCTCGGACAGGCCATCAGCAACATAAACGACGACATGGACATGGTAGGAAAGGCTGTCGAAGACGTCTTTGACTATATGGAGCTTTACATGGAGTCATCCACAAAGGGCGTCTTCCGCATCGCCATGAACGATAAGGACAAGAGCCCCATCGTCACCATCATCGACTACGTGAAGAAGAACTTCATGTAATCGCAAGCCCATGCGGATGATCTATCATCCATTTTAACTTGAATTATTCATGGTTATTTTTAATATGTCTGCGACGCAACGCAAATAGACGCGAATGACTCGCGAATGTTTCGTGAATTTATAATATTTACGAGTATTCGCGTGTCATTCACGCGCATTTACGTTGCGCCGCAGGCAAAGGAGAAGGAAGTGGTTTCAATAGAATGTCCGTGCGCTCGGCTCTGCCGCTTGCTACCGAGGGACGCAAGAATAATGTAGGTTAACTTCCATGAGCGTAGCGAATTAACTTCCATTTTAACTCTCCATTTTACTTCCAAAAGATAAAACCTGCAACGTGAACCATCTGGTCAACAAACTGCTGCGGCGCCACATCAATGCGTGGCAGTTGGCGGGCTTCGTGCTCGCCAACCTCTGCGGCATGGCCATCGTACTCACAGCCGTACAGTTCTTCAGCGACCTGAAGCCGCTGCTCACGGGCAACGACAGCTTCATGCGTCCGGGACACATCGTCATCACCAAGCGCGTCAGCACAGTAGGAACATTCACAGGAGCATCGGCGGCCTTCACCGACAAGGACATAGAAGAGCTGGAGGAGCAACCCTTCGTGCAACAGCTCGGACGCTACACACCGTCGCTCTACAGCGTCTTCGCCACCATCGGCGGCGGCGCCCTGCCCATGAGGTTCTCCACAGAGATGTTCTTCGAGGCCGTTGACGACAAGTTCCTCGACGTTGACCTGAAAGACTGGACCTACGACCCCGACAAGCCCGACGTGCCCATCATCCTCCCGCGCACGTACCTCAACCTTTATAACTTCGGCTTCGCCAGCAGCCAGGGACTGCCCACCGTCTCCGAAGACCTCGTCGGAGCCATCAGCATCAACCTCAGACTGACAGGAACGGCTACGCAGACAGCTCACCCGCGGATGCCGCAGGTGCTGCTGAAGACGGGGCACGTCGTGGGCTTCTCGCGACGCCTGAACACCATCCTCGTGCCGCAGACCTTCATGGACGACATGAACAGCCAGCTGGCACCTGGCGTGGAGCCGCAGCCAGCACGCCTCATCCTGCATGTAGCCAACCCAGCCGACGAGCGCATAGCAGAGTATTTAGAGAAGAAGGGCTATGACACCGAGGCCGCCGACACCGATGCCTCGCGCGCCGCCTCGCTCATGAAGATGATCACCACCGTGGTGCTCGCCGTGGGACTCATCATCTCCATTCTCGCCTTCTACGTCCTCCTGCTCAGCATCTTCCTGCTGCTGCAGAAACACACGGAGAAGATTGACAACCTGCTGCTCATAGGCTACACGCCCGGCAGCGTGGCGAGGCCCTTCCACCTGCTCACCATCGTGCTCAACGTCGTGGTGCTCATCGGCGCCATCGTCGCCATCATCCTCATCAGGGCGTGGTACCTGCCGCTCTTCGGCGAGCTCTATGCACGCTTCGAGCCCACCGCCTTCCTCCCCACCCTGCTCATCGGCCTCGCCATCCTGATGCTTGTCAGCATCATCAACTATGTGGCCATCACAAGCAAGGTAAAAGCCATCTGGCACATACATGAATAAAAAAAATCGCCCAAATATTTGGCCGAATGAAAAAAACATTGTACCTTTGCACCCGCTTTTGTGAAAAAGTCCATAATCTATGAGTTTTGAATTACGGTTGATCCGCTAGCTCAGTCGGTAGAGCACAACACTTTTAATGTTGGGGTCTTGGGTTCGAACCCCAAGCGGATCACACCGCGGGATGTAGCGCAGTTGGTAGCGCACTACGTTCGGGACGTAGGGGTCGGGCGTTCGAGTCGCCTCATCCCGACAAGGAAAGAGGTAGAGAGCGGCTCAAGGCCAACCACTGCCTCATCTTTATAAAAGCTTGAAGCCCAGATGGCGGAATCGGTAGACGCGCTGGTCTCAAACACCAGTGGGGCAACCCGTGCCGGTTCGACCCCGGCTCTGGGTACGAGTTCAACTCGGAAGCAATCGCTAAATCCTTACAAACAAAGGATTTAGCGATTTTTCTTTTAATGATTATCCGCCATCAGCTGATGAAGAATGATGCCGTAGGCATCAGATAGAGGTAGCCAGCCATACAGACATGCCGTAGGTATGTCGAAATGGCTGGAATGACGAAAAGAACAGTCCAGGTTCTCATGGGATGTATATGTCCAGAAGCTTGCTTCCAGACTCCTTTGAGGAAGTCAAGAAACGTGTTGACAACTTGATGCTGCAAGCTAACCAGCAGCTAGAACGCCATCGACTTCAGCAACGCCAAGAGTGGAATGCACAGAACGACCATCTCAAATCTGTAGTCCGTGAAAACAAGGGAGTTTGGCTATCCATCAAGTTTTCTGGTGGGCCATAGGAGTCTTTGAAGTGGCCGTGTGTCTTGCCATCTACTTCGGTGGTAACGCTCTGCTCTCCGCCATTAGGTGACATACGGTTTCCAGTCAACTTATCGCCATTCATTTTAGCCCTTTCTATCACCTTTTCTATCAACCCTTGGCGATTTACATTCACCTTTTCACTCACCTTTCCGTTATTTACATTCACCTTTTCTGTGACGTTTACATTCACCCTTTCATCATTTACAGCCACCTTTTCTGCTACCTTTGGCACTGTAATCTTCAAGATGAACTCATCAGTCCTGAAAGATGGAACATTCGCACCATTAGCCTCTTGTTCACGACAGATACGGTCAAAGCCCTCGCCAAACTCCTTGACAAAGTGATATGCTTTGAGGAATGCTGCTATCTTTGGATTACGAGAGAAGTGGGTATGCCGGATGTTGGTAGGTTTCACTTGTCCTGGGAGTTTGCCCGGAGACTCGAACACCAACCGGTCATCAAACATCTTAATTTGAATCTCCGTACCCTAGATGTTGTAGGCTCTGTGGCAGCAAGCGTTGACCGTCATCTCTTGAATGACGAACTCAGGGTAATCACGCTTTGTTACGAACTGGGCATGTTGCCCTAGGAATGTATGCTCTCGAACCTGAGTTTCGATAAACTCAATCGTCTTCTTGACCTGATTCAAGATGGTTCCCTCAAATGTAACATCCTTGATGACGTTCATCTCAGCACCCACCTTTTCATCAACACCCTCGTATCTGATGAAACGAGTGCGGGTCCGAAGCCTTTGGTTCTATTTGAATGCTCTTGCAGTCAAATGTTTGGTCTTCTTTCCGAGTTGTTATTTCTTGTATGGTCATATTAACTATTCAAACGTCATTTATATTTTTTTATTATAGTCGGCTATATCTTCTGCCGCCATCATAGGTTCTTCCTCTGGTATCTCATACTTCTTGAAACAATGGTCTTGAAGGAAAATCCTATTGAGAGTAAACGTCAATGATTCCAAAGTCTTTTCCTGCACCTTCGGCTTCAGTTCACATTCCCAAATGGCGATGGAGTGCCAACCCATCGAAGCAAGCCGACGCTGCACTTCAACGTCACGCTCCTAATTCCTCCGGATCTTCGCCACCCAGAACTCGCGGTTCGTCTTCGGAATCTTACAGCAATCGGAATTGTCAATACTCAATTGTCCATTATCAATTTGTGGCATTGCTATATGGTGTCCATGCCAAAAACAACCATTTACAAAGATACATGTTCTATACTTCCGCATCACAATGTCTGGCTTTCCTGGCAGTCGTGGATGGTTTAGCCGATAGCGAAAACCATGCCCCCATAGGTAGCGACGCACCACCATTTCAGGCTTAGTGTCCTTGCCGTGGATAGTCGCCATATTCTTGTGTCGTTGTATTGGTGTGAGTTTGTCAGTCATATAGGAAATGAACTATTTTTGATATTTCATCAGTTTCTCTCCCGTGACAACAATCGGAGCACCTTCTGGGTATTCGCTTTCCGTAGCAAGACGGTATTCGGCCAGAATTTTTGCTATATTGACATCCGGCTTGATGGTAACTTCTTCGTCGAACACAAAACAGAAGTAGTTGCCTTGTGGGTTCGGGTAGAGGGCTTGACGCATACGTTCTTCTGATATTACCGCGTGGTGGTGTACGTGGAATATGCGGTATTCGTTCTTATAGTCTTCGCCAAACTGATAGAGAATGACAAACTTGATTCCGCCTTGTTCCAGTTGGCTGCGCTTCATCGTACCTGCACGCTTCAGTCCTTTGGTGAATATCCTCACGTTGTACAGGTTCGTACCCTTGTCGTTGGCGCCCAATATCCAGTTTAATTGAGCCTCGTCCTTGTAGCACCCGATGAGGAAATTGTCTTTCAAGTAGCGTTGTACATAATGCAAAGTGAGGAGCGAAGCCGGGACAGGAGTGCTCTTTGCCTCTTGCTCCACTTTTGGCAGAAGCGTTTCAGGACTGACCCCGATGGGGCACTTCACCATATAGAAATAAGGAGCCAGCAGGGAAAGCGTCCGCTCGTTTTCGTCGGTAAAGCGTTCTCCGTTGTCTAAAGCCACAGAATAGTAGCTCTGTCTACCTGTGTCGCCATAAGGGGTATATACTTTACCCAGCAGTTGCTGGAAGTTCTGCTGCATAAACTGTTCTGCATTGACCCCTTCACGAGCAGTGATAGCGTAAAACGAATAACTGCTATTAAGTTCTTCCTGTATGTTTTTGCGGAACAACTCCCTGACTTGCACCTTCCATGATGCTTTCGAGAAAGCATTATTGCGGGCATAGAGTGAAAGAACGTAGAGGAAATTCACATCGTAGTGAGTGATTATCAGCGTGTCTCTGTCAAACAGGCGGTTCTCAAACTGTCGGGCGTTGAATACCGTCTCTCTTTTCTTCAGATTATCGTTTTCAAAGCTCAGAGTCTTGTCAACGAAAGCAGATATAAAGAAATTGGGGATGAGGTTGTAGCCTTCGGTTGTCTCGTCGCGCATCCATAGG